>NZ_JBXWQW010000036.1:0-44538 GCF_059612585.1 Ruegeria sp. YKSF57
AGGCAAGGCCAGCACCAGACCTGATTTCAGGTCGCCAGGGTTGTCGATCGCGTTCCGGTTAGCGTTAAAGATCGGCTGATAGTTAGAAGTTCCATATGCCGCGATCGAGATCGTAGCCAGAGTGTCGCCATCCGCAACCGTGTAGTTGCTACACGCTTCTTGAGCACTGGCCGCCCCAGCAGCAAGTGTGATTGTGGCAACCGCTGTAAGCGCAACGTGTTTGAGATTTACTGCGAACATTTTCTTCCTCCGAGTTGTTCCAAAATCAGGCCTCAGCCGTTTTCCATTTGATAACGCAGGGCAGTCGACACGATATCGCGCCACTCACCCGATTGCTGCATAATCGCCAACCCTTCATTCAGGGTATCAAGAATTGCCCCGCCGTCAGGATTGTCCACATGTGTCATCACGTTCAACGATTTGATCGCCGCCAAGTTCGGATTTTCGATGACTTGGTGTTCATATCCTAGTCGCGCGATTGCCTCCTCGGCCAAGTGGGCTTCAATTGCGACTAGATCCGCTCGACCACCCATTACGGCATGAAAGCATTCGTCCGGCGAGACCGGCCGATACAACGTGATCACCGGCTCATAGAGACCGACGGCATCCATATGGGACAGTGACCAACCTTCCGGGCGACAAATCGTGGTGCCCGCGAAATCGGCATAGGTTCGCGTGGTTTCGAGCCCAGATCCTTCCTGAGCAAAGAACGTGTCCACAACTTCGTAGAACGGGTTGGAGAAGTTGTAAGTCTCACAACGCACACGGTCTTTTTCAGACAATGCCTCGGCCTCTTCGCAGTTTGGACGGGACCAAGGGAAAGTTGCATCAAATGCCAAAGTCGGCATCAGCAGATCCAGGTGCGAGCTCCAATCATTGACAAACTGAATCTTGTACCCCTGTTCCGGCGCCGCGCGCAAAAATGCGGTTTCCACCAGTTTGGTATACAAGCCACGATTCGGCAGGTTTTCATCGGTAAACGGCGCGTAGTCGCCGCCGGTAATCAACAGCAACTGACGGTCGCGGATCGCAGGGCGCTCATCCGAAGATGCATTTCTAATCAATGCGGCCCCTTCGGAACGAGCAGCTTCAATTTCGCGCTTCGCGGCCGCCTTGGCTTCTTTCACAGCCTTTTCGCTTGCCTTCTTCGCCTCCGCCTTGGCTGCAGTAACACGAGCTTCGGCCTCGGCTATGGCCTTTTCCGCGCGGCTTTCCGCAGCACGAACCAGTTCCGCCGCCATTTCTGCCGCCAACCGTTCTGCTTCCGTTTCTGGTTCTGCGGGCTGTTGCGCTGCCTGGGCGGAAACGCAAGGAATTCTTAAAACGGCGCCAACTTGAATTATGTTCGGATTGTTCCCGATCTCTTCCCGGTTAGCATCATAGATGTCCCGGTAGTCGTAGGTGCCGAAAGCCCGCATGGAGATCTCGCGCAGGCTGTCGCCGCGCTGAACGGAATAGACCGAGCAGGCCTCTTGTGCAGCGGCGGACCCCGCTGCGGCGGATAACGCAAGGCTGGATGCAATCAGATACTTTTTCATGGTCCCTGTATTCATTTCTGTGCTCTGTTGGTTTCAGACGTTTACGGGTTTCACCACTGCAATCGATATATTGTCCTGATCAGGATCACCTAGCGCGCGCAAAGCCTGCAAGAGCGTATCGGCAATCTCCTGAGAAGGAGCGTCACTCTGAGAAATCAAAATGTTGCGGATGGCGTTGTTTTCGAGAAACTGTAATCCGTCACTGGCCGCTATGAGGATATCCCCTTTCATCAGTTCGACGGGCCTTTCAGGGCAATCTACCTTTGGAATCGGGGCCCCCATAATCACGGAAGTCAACTGGTTCCGATCCGGATGAGCACGCGCCTCTTCCTTGGTCATCAAGCCGTCTTCGACCTTGGAATCGATAATTGGCGCTAGCGAATGGTCTTCGTTAATTTGCAACAGGCTGCTATCCCGGAAAAGAAACAACGGGCTATCCCCAATCGAGATCCAGAACAAGCGGCTGTCAAGCATGAGCGCGCCCAAGAGGGTTGAACCCATGACAAAGGAGTTGTCATGCTCTTCCACATGCCCCGATACCGCAGCATTGGCTTGCATCGCCGCCATTGGCAATGCGTCCAGCAACATCGATTCAGTTGTTTTATCGTGTTCAAGATGCCCGTCTAGAACATCCCGCCATGCCGAAATCACAAGCTCGGACGCGACATCGCCTGCGTCATGTCCACCCATCCCGTCAGCAACAACGACGTAAGCGGCATTCATTGTATCGAAGAAACGAGCGGCAATCGCGTCTTCTTGCGTTTCGCGCTGCCCTTTGTCCGTCAACAAAGCGATGTCATATACTGGAGACACCAGCATTCGTCAGTTGTCCCGCCAATCGAAATCGCCGCCGCAGAACGCAACGAAACGTATACTGGTTTCGCTGATCCTGATCGTATCACCACTGGACAGTGGTACGGTGCTCAGCACTGGGCCACCATTGAGCCGGACCAGATTCGCCTTGCCGCCATGTCCCAAATAGCATTTGCGGTCTTCCGGATCATAGGCAATCACGGCGTGATTGCTACGCGAAATACCATGATCGCCAAAATCCAGTTGAATCGCTTGATCATCGTTCCGTCCAATCTGCATCAAACCTTCAGTAACCGCGATGCTGGTTCCCCGCCCGGGTCCCGCAGTGATCACCAGCCATCCGACCGGGAACTCTGCCTGCTTGGAAGGAGTTACCTCGACAGGTCTGGCCTCCATCAAATCCTGCACATGTGTATCAGGGCGCTCGAAACCCAGGAACGTCGTCTTGACCCGCTCGCGCCGATTCTGAGTGGATTCAGGGGCGGCTTGGGCCGCTTGCAACTCTTCCTCGATCTGTGTCGCAGATGCTTCGTTCTCGACGGCTGCTTCTTGCTCAGCTACCGGCGCCCGAGAGGCAGTTTCAGATTGTCCAGATTCTTCAATCGTCAAAGGTGCCTCTTCTGCCGGAGTCAGCCGGAGTGTAACAACCTGCTCTTCGGTCTCATCCTCTTCAGGTTGAAATGTGAATTCATCGGATTCTGGGATCTCATTGGACGATTCAACAAGCTCTTCTGTGTCATGGTTGCCGTGCTCAACGTCCGCGTCCGCTTCGAATTCCGGCATTTTTTCTTCGGGTATCAGCTCCTCAGTCTCTTCGTAAGGCTCCTCGCGTGTTGTGTTTCCAGCAAGCGCCCGACGCAGCGCGTTCAAGTCTGCTATCGGCTCTGGTGTTTCGGTATCCTCCGTCGCACTTTCAATGCTTTCTTTCGACTTGCCGGCACCTTCGAGAAGCCGACTCAGGGGGCTTTTGTATTTGAACATGGCGACGACCTTCCGCATTTCTGACATCAGAACCGAAGTTCCATTTGGGTTTCACATTCCACCTGAGCCCAAGACCCAAGCAGCCAAGTTTTTCTAACTAATTCAACTTATTACTATCTGCATCAGGGCCAAGTTCGATCGAGAAGCGCACAACCAATCCCACGAAAACGCTCTGGCAGAACAGATTCACACTGACCGATCACTCTCTGGCGAGTTGCATCACAACCTCTTTTTCAGCTCCGTCTCTGAGAACGATCAGACGAGCTTCGAACTGATCATCCGCCACGAGAAGCTCCAGGGCATTATCCAGACTCTCCAAATCGCCGATAACCTCACCGGTGATCGCTTCGCGAACGATCACGTCGCTTACCTTCAAATCTGGCGCCGCCTCGGCGCTCTCTGCGGTAACGATTGTCTGCCACCCTTCATTTCCGTCGGCTCGCACCACAAGGCCCAAACCATTGGCCAAGCCGAGCACACGCAGCGCGGGCAGGGCAAGCAGCCCATTGTTGGCCCGCGTCCTGCCCAATTCACGATAGCGGGCGACGACTCGAATATATCCGTCAGAATCCACATTGAGATCGTCGAGAACTTGAGAGGCAAACGAGCGACCATCGGGGATCTGTTCTCCATTGATCGTGAAAATGACTGTGCCCTGTGTGACCCAGTCACCAATGACCGTCATGTCGGTGCTTGGATCAAGTCCAGTAACGGCGATGACATTTCCATTCGAAGCCCGGCGAATACTGGTCTCGAACGGGATTTCCACGTCCCAATGTGAGAAGGCGACTTGGTTGTCCAACAAATTGGTCTGCTCCGACACAGACCCAGGCGGTGACGCGGCTGTCTCGGGTTGCGTTGTTTCTTCCGCACGCTCGGGTTCGACGACCGGCGTTCTCGCCGAGATAATCTCGTCAGCATTTGCGGCCTCTGTTGCCGTCGCTTCGGAGGCCAATTGGTCGGCGGTCGCTTCTTCGGAAACTGATGCTTCGGCCAACTCGGCTTCATCAACCGCTGCCGCCGGTGGAGTATTTGGTTCAATAACTTCGTCTTGTACCGGTGCAACAATAGAAGTTTCGGCGTTTTCAGGTTCCGGTGAAGCCTCTGGATCCGACGCGTCCGCAGTGACCGCACTTGATTCATTGCCCTTTCCAACGGAAGTCGCGAAAGCTTGGGAAGACGCTTCATCATGAGCCTCTGACGCTGCATCGGTCTGGGCTATATCCTGTGTACCCACCACTGTCTCATCCTGCGGTTCGGCAACAGCTTCGATTGACGGAGAACCTTCTGAAGTTGCGGGCGAGGCCAATTCTGTTTTACTTCCGGAAAGAGCGAAATACCCCCCCGCAGCCACCGCGACGGTCACCAGAGCAACAAGGCCTAGTACCTTGCCACCACTACCCGAGTCGTTTCGAATTACCTTGTCAACGGCGACTTGTGTCTCTTCCTGCGGCTTAAGCTCGGTTGGTAGTTTAGCGCCATCCGGATTTCCTCCGATCGCAATGTCAGAGTTTCCAGCCAGCAATGCCGTCACGACCGCCTCTGCATTTTCGGTCTCTGCGCGAATGCGTTCCTTCTCGGCTTCGCTCAGAGGTTCTTTTTCGTCTCGATCAACTGCAACGATCATGGACACCGGGCGATAGGTGAAGTTGCCGAATGCAACGTCCGGCCCACGGAACATCCGAAGCCATTCCAAAGCGGTTTGGACTCGATCAGCTGCATGGATTTCCATTGCCTTGTCAATGGCTTCCAAAAAACCATCGGGATAACCCTCGAACCGACTGGCGAGAGGTACATAGGGATCAGGTTGGCTGTTGTTGAATGCATTCAGACGCGTCTGCCCATCAATCGGACGTTCGCCGCTAATCGCGTGATACAACGTGGCCGCAAGCACATAGAGATCGCTGCTTGGGCCTTGCTCGGAGCCGCGAACATAGAATTCGTGCGGCGAGTAACCATCCTTGACGACACGCAGCGCCAGCAGCGCGGCATTCTGGTTTGCCGCCCGTTCCCGAGCCGCGCCGAAGTCGATCAGAACAGGCTGTTCGTTCTGGTCGATCAGAATATTATCTGGAGAGATATCGCGGTGCAACATACCGCTTTCATGGATGAACGACACAGCCGACAGCATTTTTTCGGTGACCTGCACCACAAAATCTGGGGTAGCATTGTTCTTGTGATCCTGCATGTATTCCAGCAGATCACCACCCTTGATCAAATCCATCGCGATATAGGCGGTCTGGTTATCCTCGAAGACCTGATGCACATTCACGATATTTGGGTGCACCAGTCGCGCGTGATTCCGCGCCTCCTGAATGAATAGGTCGATGATTGCATGAAGATCCTCGCGATAGGACGGATCAGCGGCCTCGACCTTGTCGCCGTTGCGACGGCACAAGGCACCAGGAAAGCACTCTTTGATAACAACATCCCGTTCCAGGCTGTCACGTGCCAGATAGGTGATCCCGAATCCGCCATTGTTGAGAAAGCTGAGAATCTCGTACTGGCCACGAAGAAGGCGGGCCCCCGGTCGTAGCACCTCGATATGTGTGTCATCGTCGTGATCGTGTCCGACTGCCTGATTCTGGCTCATTTCTTCCTGCCCGTGCTTTCCGATTCTGCGGCGCAACATTACTTATTAAACAGGGCTCAAAGGCCGCCAAACTCATCACCAGAAACAGCCACAGGGCCTAAAATGGTTAAACTTTTCAAATACGACTAAAATTGGGCCGCGCGATGACCTACGTATGAAGCGAAACCGCAATACATCAAGCCGTAGTGGATGCTAAACATAATACGGCGAAATACTGAAGCCTGCAGCGCTAAAAAGAGTCGATAATACGGAAAAAATCGTCGGATAAAACAGTAAATCTTCGCACTGAAGGCTCAACGAGCCCAAAGCGAATCAACCACCGTCCGCGCAACCGGTGATTACTCAGATTAGGTACCTGTTTTTTTCGAGGCATCGGAAACTGAACTGCCTGCCCATGCCAAGTTGTCGCCCAGCTGTGCCAGAATGTTCAGCGCGTCTCGCAAGGGCGCTTTCCCACTTTCAAATTGTAATAGCAACAGCAGATCCATCGCCCGCTCGAATTCGGCGGGCACCCAATCGGCCGTCGGATCAAGCTCGCCTCCGCCTTCCAGCCGTTCTGCAAAATCCTCTACCAGTTCCTGACAGCTTTGAAGGAATGTCGCCGGATCCATATCAGAGCTTTCCTGCAGATCTTCATAGATCAAGGTAATCGCGGCCAGCCACTCTTCAAGAATGGTGTTCGATAGCGTTGGAAGTGCCGCGGTCAGGTAATCCTGCAACGCCTCTCCGGACAAACCATCGGGTAAAATGTCCGAGATTTTACCTTCGGCTTTGACCACGCTTTTTTCCAGTTCCGGTAAAAACACGTCTTGAAGATCGGCGCTCGCCACATCAATATCTTTCTGACGGCGCACCGACGCGATCCCTAGAATGGCTTCGGCCAAGGCTTGTCCGCCGCACGCTTCCCACAGTGCGAAATCGGGTTCGGGCTCCTTTGACATCGCCTTGACTGCTACAGGAGTACCGATCGGAACGACACTCTGGAATAGTCCAGCGGTTTCCTTCCGCAAGCGCCCGAGGACCCGGTCGAGTGCATCTTGGACAGGTTGCAGATCCGAATGTGTCACCGCCAGCAAACTGTTGTCCCTAAGCTCCTTGGGAACCTGCGACCACAGATGCCGCTCGGTTTCGCGCCATGCATTTGCACCGTTGCTGCACCAGATTGCGCAGTCGACAAATTTCAGCAGATCGAGGGTCTGTTTGTAGCTTTCATCCAAGGCGCCTGAACCAGGCAAGTCGAACAAGGATATTTCGCGCATGGCCGGCGAATTCAATCCGACCGAGATGAAGTCGGGCTTGTCGGCTGCCGCTTTTTCAAGAGCAATCCCTGCATAGGTTTTATGCGGCTTGTCCCACCAGCCGACCGTCGTTTCAGGTTCATCGGCGTAAGCCACGATGACCAGAGGTAGTTGCAGGTGGTGCGGCCCGGTTGGCAGAATATCAGCGCCGGCAAGCATGTTCGCAAGGCTGGATTTGCCCGCACCGAATTCTCCGGCGAATCCAATCGCGACCGCGTTTGACAGCCGCTCCACATGAGCCGCTGCGCGCTCGCGCAACTTTTGCAAATGGGGCGTTGGCGGCTCGTTTCTGGTCGCTGACAAGAAACGTTCCAGTTGCCGGACAATTTGTTCGGTTCCGGGAAATTCGATCACTCTGCTGCCTCCGCCTTTCGTCTATCAGCCCGCGTCGGGGCAAACACCGCATCCAGTTCATCCGCAATTCGGCGCGCCTGGTCAAATGCGGTTTGAGCATTCACTTTCGCACTGGCCTCACCGGTGGCATCCCTATTTTCAAGGTGTCCGGCCAGCAACGCAAGATGGTGTGTCAGGACAGTGTCCAGGCGCTCCAACAAGTCGATACGTGCAGTATCAATCAGATCATCACCGATGAGTTCAAATTCCTGCGTAATCATTTTTTCCGCACGAGACACGACACTGTTTTTGGAAATCAAACGCGACAACCAGCTGACACGTAATTCGACAGTAATGCCTCGCGTCAAGGCCGTGGTATTGGGGCGGAACCACCGAACAGCGCTTGTATTCATCCGGCTTTCCGAGCCGTCTTTCCAGCCAGGAAGACCTCTGAGCACCGCGTTGCTTTGCATGTCGATTGTATAAAGCTCGCTCAACATGCGCTGGCGAACGACTTGAGTTGCGTTCTGCACCAGTTCCCTCATCCGCTCACGGAGGCCAGAGAAATCCAGTTCCGTCGCACCTCCTTTGGCAAGAAGAGGTGATGAACCGTTCGGGCCGCGAACGACCGAGGCCACCATCTCGGCGACCGTGTCATCCATGACACCCCGCAGATTTGAGAACACATCATCCATGTCGCGGGCGATTTCGGCTGTTTTCTGTGCCACCGTCTCGCGAAGGGAACCAAGGATGTCTTTGTTCGCCTCGTGCCAAATTTCGTCTGGCTCAACCTCATTCTGTGACGCCCGAATTCGGGCTGCGCTTCTCTCCAGATCACCTTTCGCGAACCCATTGAGATGTTGCCACGACATCTGAAGCTGCTCGCCGCAAGGCCCATCGGCCAAAGATTTTGTGACATGCTTGCGCAGATCCGGCAGGCCCGATGCAATCATAGCGGCCAAACGCAACACCGCTTCGCGGCTGACAGGGCCGGCGCCTTGTTTCATGTCCCTGACGCCATCAAGGTACTTTTGCATCTGCTTGGGATGCGCCCGCAGCCACGCAAGAACCTTATCGTGGTTGATGCTTGTTTCATCCCCGGTCAAGGCGAAATGCGCCCATTGCGCGCTTCCCATCAAAACGTCGATGTTCGAATTGCCCAGCGCCCTTTCCAGCCCTTCCTCGACATCTAAGCGCACTTTGGCGGCATCGTCAGCACCACCGTTCAACTCGTCCACACGATTAATGAAAACAACGATCTGGCCAAGCTCCAAGGCCTGCATCAGACGAAACAGTTTCAGGTCTGCCCTGGACAACGCTTGATGCGCAGACAGAACCACCACAAAAAAATCAGCTTCCTTAAGGTATTGACGCGAGATTTCCTCGCGGATCAGAAGCGGGTCATTGACTCCTGGCGTGTCGGTCACGGTCAGCGGAAAAGGAAAATGGCCAAGTTCGAAAAAAACTTCTGCCTTACGGGTTATATCGCTATAAAGCCCACGATCCGATCTCGGTTCGCTTCTTTCGGTGTCCGTGGGGTCGTCGCCGGCACAAACATACCGGGCAAGGTCGGTCGAATCTAACGCCTCCAGATCATGGGTCTGACCCATCAGCTTTTCAAAGCTATCGCCAAGCCTGAGCCGTGCGCGATTTTTCATCGCCTCGACCTGCTCTTCGATCATTTCGCGCTTGTAGCTGTCCTCCTCGTCCGGGAACATGTTGCGCAGTTCTTCGCCTTCGGCGATCAAAGCGTTCCATTGATGGTTGTCGAAAAAGTGAAACTCTGCCCCCTTTACGCGACCCGATGGGTGACCAAAATGCATATCGGTTATCACAGTCGTCCATGGATTCACGTCCGACGGTAAAAACTCTGCGTGGCCAGTGAAACCGTTGATAAGACGAGACTTACCGGCCTTTATCTGACCGACAAAGGCAACTCCGGGCTTCAGCTCGGTCAAATCGCGTATGATCCGGGAAATGAACAGACGGGTTTCGTCATTCGCCGTTTCGTTCATTTCTTCAGCGATCCGGATCAACTCCCGGCGACTGGTCTCACTCATTTCAATACCCTACGAACTCATGGGGGTAACTTTCACACCGATAAGCAACAAAAAACAAGAAGTTACGACCGGAACAGAATTTACTCGCGTTCCCGCATTAGAGACTTCCAGAGGTTTACTACAGATCCAAGCTTACGAGCTTCGTGAACCGAAACCACCGTAGACGAACCATCGCGTAAGACAGCAATACCATTCCCCTTGCCGCCTGTCGGGCGCAACACGATGAGCTGTGGGCCTGAATTTGCGAAACCACTATCTGCATCCCACGCCGTCAAATCATCCGAAAGCCTCTTTAGCGTTTTTTCGTCCGGACACATTGATCCGCCCTGCGCGCACTCACCGGCGGCAAAGGACATGGAAAGATCACCATCCCCAATCAACAACTGCCCGAACGAAAACTGCTCTGACTTTTCAAAGAATTTTTCGGCCAGTGCCCCGTCGTATGAGATTTTATCAGAAACGCTTTCACTTTTGGTCGTTTCCACAGGCACCGTTTCCAGCGAGGCTTTATCGATTGATGGACCGAGATTTGCACAGGCTTTCTCAATCTCAGACATCGTGATCCCGACATCGTCAGCGTCTGGAGTCTTGTCGGGGTTCAACGAAATCAGATTTAGTGGGCCAGACGAAGCACTGATCGCCGTGATCAGTCGTGCTACCTTGTCGGTTACACCCCCGCGCGGATCATTATCGAAATCCGGCAAATCACCCACGTTTGCGTCCAGAACGTCCGTGACTCGGGAACTGCTGACTTCGATCACTAGATGACTTCCATCGCCTGCAGTTACTTTCAGGCGACGGGGCAAAACTGTTGCGCGAATCGCCCGCAGAAGTGCTGTTCGGCGATCTTCCGCAGATGCCCCAACTATTTGTGTGACAGGCGACAATCGCGGTTTTGCGTTGCGGCCCAATTTGCCGAGCATATCGATAATTTCCGTGTCGATCACGGTTGTTCCCCCCAAGCCCTGCTCTAAACGGCCTCCGCCACTGCGCCAAGACTCATGTGTGATTTGGTAAGTGCCAACCCAACGTTGGCACTGCCTCTGCAGATGTAACACACAACCTGTTCAGGATACTCCTTAGTGCGCATAAATACATGCAAGCGATCCTCTGAAAAGACGGCAATCTCTCCGAAACCACATCCACCCTCTTCATCAGCTTCCGCCGCCCGAATGATTTCGCCGAATGCTTGTATGCCTTTCCCTTGAAACAGGCTAGCAACTGCAAGTGCAAGTGTTTCCATAATTTCCTCGCCGTCCGCAGCTTCCGCTTTCAGGGCAAGCAACATTCCGGTTGCCATGTCAAAGTACCCGGCTGCAAAACACTCGGGTATCGTTTCCATTGCAGATTGGAGTGCGGCGTCAAGCGACATGCTTTTTCCAATCAATCGGCGTCACAGAACGAGCCATTCCGACCCCTGCTTCTTTCGAACGCCTGGAATGGCGTGTAGTGCGTCCTCAACCTGGCGGGCACTATGCTCGGCGGCAATTTGGTCAAACTCTGCCAGGAACGATTGAAATACATCCAACAGTTCTTCAGCATCCTCCGGCAGTTCTTCAGATTCGACGATTTCGCGCCACATGCTTGCAGCGTTTAGAGGTACGCCCTCCGGGACTTCGAATGCCGTTTCCTGTGGAGATCCTTCGGCTTCATCTTCTTTGAAATCAGGCGCCGAAGAGGCATCCGACAACGCGAATATGTTCGCCTGCTGCTCTTCGCCCAACAGGTCAGTGTCGCCCAAGGGAGCTTCATACTCTTCCTCGCGCTCGCTCGTTGCCATCAATGCGGTAATCGATGAAACGACATCTGACCCGGGTCTATCAATTTCTTTGGCGCTGGCATTGTCCAGTTCGGCACCGCTCGGTCGAGGTTGTTCAGTGGCTTGCGCCTCGAACTCATGTTGTGTTTGATAATCCGATGGCGCCTCATCTGAACCGTCGATCTTGAATACTACAAAAGCGTCATCTTCGACGCCAAGTGTGTCTTCGCGACTTTCATCCGCCAAAGCGAACTCAACCGAGGTTTCCAATTCGATCGCATCGTCGGTATCCGCGATACCGCTTTCGATGTAATCGTTCGACACCGCATTTTCTTTCAGAAGTCTGAACGGATGCCGCTCAGACTCGTCGGGACTCGGCCCATTGCTGGTGTTCAACAACGTACTTGTTTGCAACCGGAATACCGAGCGCAGTTCATCCTCTGGTGGCACGGATTCGGAACCGGCTGTGATTTCGCGGGTCGCAACCTGTTCGCGCATTCTGTCGGCTTCTTCAGCACCGATCCGCGAGCGACTCGTTTCTGGCTGGTCGTCGTCAGCGCGTCGCTGTATGCGCGCCGGACGGACAGGCATCACCTGCGCGAATGAGTTGTGCTTAGGCTCTGTCGTGCTTACTAGGCTCCGATTCACCTGATACCTTGTCAATATCTCCGCCCGGGTGTTCATAATGCTCTCGGTGATCTCCAGAAAACTGTCGATCATTTTTCCGCCGCCACTTCGGACCCAAAGATCGGAATCGCCTGTGTGATCGCGAGCAATGATCGCGTCCTTGGCAGAAAACAGAATCGTACGATTGAAAAGGTGTCCGGCTTCGCGATTTACCCGGCGCAAAACCTTTTGACGATCTTTTGCATCCAAAGCATCCGCCCGCGTGACCAGCAAAAGCGAATTGTGATGCAAACGCTCTGGCAAAGAAACCCAGGTAGCACGTTCGGTTTCACGCCAGGCTTGGGTGGAATGAGTGCACCAGATCACACCATTCGCTTGCCCTACGGCACGTTCCCACACGTCTGCCGAGATCTTGGGGTCAGAAATGCCCGGTGTATCGATCAGATCGACGGCCTCGAGAATGTCCGCCTTCAGAAAGATCCGGATAAATTGCGCATCATCCATGCCAACCTGATCCAGTTGATCAAGCTCAATCTCGTATTTGCTGCCGTCGTGACAAACGACATATGCAGGTTTGTTTCCCCAAGAAAACCAAACCGGAGGCAACTGAGTGGCCGTAACTTGCGTCGGCAATGTGTTCTTTCGTACGAGAAAATTTAACAGCGTCGATTTCCCAGCGCTGAATTCGCCCATCAAGGCAAACACCGGCTTGCGGCGGGCCCATCGCTCGATACGTTTCCGCTTTAGGGGCGTGACGAAGCGGATATTGTTTTCTTTAGCCATATTTCTTCTTACGCTGCTTCGTTGCTTAGATCTTTCAGGATATCTCCTAGGATCTCATCCCGGGATCTCTCCGGTTGGAAACCAGCGGCCAATGCGGCTCGCCGATCAGGATTCTGGTCCCCAGACTGCGAGATGTCCAAAAGGGTTTCTTTTTGCTCGCGCATAAACTCGTCCAAGTTCGCGCGGACATTTTCCAACACCGAAGCAATCTGGTTTTCTTCGATATCCTTGGTAATCGATTGGGCTTCGGCAGCGATCAGGCGCGTATAGTCCGCTGCGTACGCTTCGAACCCTTTGCGCCGTTGCCACCAACGGCGCCACCACGTGCTTTGCAGATCAAGCGCAATCGTGCGCCCAATAGCAAGCGGGGGTGGAACGCGAGGAACAATCGGAGCCTCAATGCTGAACTCACCCAAATGGTTTCCCAACAGCTTGTGATAGACCGCCTCGAAATCCTTGGCCGCGTCACCATAAAGCGCACCAACTTCTTTGCGCATGTTGCGGGCAAAGCTGAAATAGGCAGCTTTTTGCAAGGTACGTAAACCTGCTGGGTCATATTGCCATGTACCCTGTTCGCCATTCTCTTCCAGATGAGCAATCAACGAGTCGGTGGCGCGTTTGACAAAATTCTCTTCCGCCGCGGCGAGGCGTTGCATTACCTTCTGGCGCATCCCAGCTGTCAGTACAGAAGCCTTTTCTTCGTATTCGGAAAGAACCTTGGAAACAGCTTCATCCGGCGACAACCCATCCAGATCGCGAACGATGCCCTCTTCGGCGCCCGACATGTTCTTAGCAACGGATGTTGCACGAATCTGACTGGCAATATTGCGAGCACGATGGCGCACCCGATCAATAAGGCGCGCACCCGCTCCTTCGGCGATCCGTTCGTTGATGGCCAGTAGTAAGTCTGGAAGACCCGACAGCGCCCAGATTTTGTCCAGTGATGCACTGGCCGGATCGAATCCGGCGGCCAAATACAGCGTGTTCAGCGATCTGTGGGACTCTTCCGTCAACAGGTCAGCATTTCCGGTTAACGCCGCCTCGGCCCAAATAGCGCTGCCGAACACGACGCTGGTTTCTTCGCTGATATTGTTCTGTTTAAGTGTCTGGTTGATACGCTCGCGGATTTCGGGAACCTGATTAACAGGGTCGGCCAGTTCATCAATCCGGTTGATAAACAGGATGATCTGGCGGTTCTCGAATTGCGAGATAATCCGCATCAATGCCACATCCATCGTTGTCAGCGCCTGGCTGGCAGCCAAAACCACAACACACACCTCAGAGCCGCGCAGACTGCGCAGCGTAATCTGTTCGCGTACCATGAACGTATCGTTAACGCCGGGCGTATCGCATAACTTTAGAGATATCGGATATTGTGGCAGATCAAGGTACAACTCTGCTGCTTTGGTTACGTCCGCGAAACGGCCAGTGTTTGGGTTGATATCCGGATCGTCCTCGTCACCAAGGCATACATAGCGCTGAACCAATTCCTCGTCGAAATAGTCATATTGGTGGTGCTGACCCAGAATCAGGTCGAAATGTTTGCCCAACCGTTCTTCAGACTTGGCCTTCATTTCAGCGATCTGGCGGCGGATGTCTTCCATTTCGTCATCTGCACCGGCACGGTTGGCCAACTCACCCAATCGGCCACCTCCAACCATAAGATTGTCCCACTCTTCCTGATCGAAGAAAGTGAATTTCGCCTTGGTGCTGCCCGGGGGCATGGTGTTGATATTCAGCGTCGTGACGACCGATGTCCAGGGGTTCACATCCGAGGGCAGCAAACCGGGCCGTCCCGTCAAGATGTTAACGACAGTCGACTTACCCGCTTTTACCTGACCGACAAATGTGACACTTGCTACAAAGTTTTCCATCCGACCCTTGAGCGTAGCCAACCGGGCCGACGAGCGCGCATCAGCTACCTCGGTCAACTGGTCTATCTGCGTCGTCAGAGCTGTCATTGCCGATTTCATCGGCGTTAACGCCTCATTGCCGACAGATAGCAGATGGTCGTTGCGCGCCATTTTTACCCTCCAATTCCCCTCACTACATTCCCCGAGTCTTTCTGCGCGCCAATACGCCCCGCAAAAAGGTTGGCCGGCGCTTCGATCCGTGCAATCAGGTCTAACACATCACTTAACATATCGGCTTCGGTCTT
The DNA here is from genome assembly GCF_059612585.1 of Ruegeria sp. YKSF57. NCBI lineage: Bacteria > Pseudomonadati > Pseudomonadota > Alphaproteobacteria > Rhodobacterales > Roseobacteraceae > Ruegeria > Ruegeria sp. YKSF57. The sequence goes on from NZ_JBXWQW010000036.1 coordinate 14,944, forward strand.
CGGGTTGAATGTTGCCACTGCTTCAGAATCGGCCAGCACTTCGATTGAGCGGAAGCGTGACCCGTTTTCAAGACTAGCAACACGTTGGCCCGTCGGGAAGCCTTGGGATTTTTTTCCGGGCAACGGCATACTGGAGTTTGCCAGCAAGTATTTTTCACCTGAATGGGTGCAAAGCGATATGCCAAATCCCGTTCTTGGATACCGTCTGTTCAATGCCTTCAATTCCGAGATGAAACTTTCACGCGCCAGGAAAACTGCCTCTTCCTCTGCGGCCATACGGTTCAACTGCTCGCTCACGACAGATACCCTTTACTAAGGAGTGGAGTGGATACTGGCACATTTGCCCCGAATGGAAGGACAGACTCGTTTACTCCTAACTACGAGCATCGCGCTCAACACGGTGTTTGTTTGGCGTGATTGAGAATTTTTGACGTCGGAAATGAGGCGGAATTGCGCGAGGAGTGACTATGGCGGAACTCAACGGTCCAATCGACCCCATGGAATCCTCGCATTTCGGCAAGCCATTGGCTGCGTAAACAATACCGAAACCATCATGCCGACGGATCAACGGTCAGGGATGCACCAAACAATAACTTGGCCAGTCAGAGGAGGCTATTCAACATCACTTACTAAAAAATTAGTTTGACAAAATGCAGGGCAATCGCAAATGCTACTAGTCATCCGGCCTCGGCTGGAAAAAACATAACACTGGGAGGAGACAGATGAGGAAACATCTGCTTTCCGCAGTGGCGGTTGCCGCCGTCATTGCGGGACACGGCTATGCTATGGCTGACGAAGCCGCGGCAACACGCTGGATCGACGACGAGTTCCAACCATCGACCTTGTCAAAAGATGAACAAATGGCCGAGATGAAGTGGTTCATCGACGCCTCAGGCCCCTATTCCGGGATGGAAATCAACGTCCTTTCCGAGGGCATTCCAACCCATTCATATGAAGCGGAAGTGCTGACCAAGGCGTTCGAAGAGATTACCGGCATCAAGGTCAATCACCAGATTCTTGGTGAAGGCGAAGTCGTTCAGGCTGTTCAGACCCAAATGCAGACCGGCAGGAACCTTTATGACGGCTATGTCAACGACAGTGACTTGATCGGCACCCACTCGCGCCTGCAACTGGCCTACAATCTTACCGAAATGATGGGCGGCGATTGGGCCGCAACGACATCGCCGACGCTGGATCTGGATGACTTTATGGGAATCCAGTTTACCACCGGCCCGGATGGCAATTTGTATCAGTTGCCTGACCAACAGTTCGCGAACCTGTATTGGTTCCGCAAAGACTGGTTCGACCGCGAAGACCTGAAGGCTGCTTTCAAAGAAAAGTATGGCTATGACTTGGGCGTTCCGGTCAACTGGTCGGCCTACGAGGACATTGCTGAATTCTTCACCAATGACGTGAAGGAGGTTGATGGTGTCACGATCTATGGCCACATGGATTACGGCAAGCGTGCACCTGACCTCGGTTGGCGCATGACCGATGCGTGGCTGTCAATGGCGGGCGCTGGGGACAAAGGCGAGCCCAACGGCATTCCGGTCGACGAATGGGGCATCCGAATGGAAGCGGGTACCTGCAATCCTGTTGGCGCTAGCGTGTCGCGCGGTGGTGCAGCCAACGGCCCGGCCGCAGTCTATGCGATCCGCAAATGGGATGAATGGCTGCGAAATTATGCGCCTCCGGGCGCGGCGTCGTATGACTTTTACCAATCGCTGCCGGCGTTGTCTCAGGGCAATGTCGCTCAGCAGATCTTCTGGTACACCGCATTCACTGCGGACATGGTCAAGCCGAAGTCTGAAGGCAACAACACTGTAGATGATGACGGTACTCCACTGTGGCGGATGGCACCCAGCCCGCATGGTCCATACTGGGAAGAAGGCCAAAAGGTCGGATATCAGGATGTGGGGTCATGGACCTTTCTCAAATCCACACCGCCTGACCGGGCGCAAGCAGCTTGGCTCTATGCACAGTTCGTCACTTCCAAGACTGTTGACGTCAAGAAAAGCCATGTCGGTCTGACTTTCATTCGTGACTCTTCCGTCCGGCATGAAAGCTTTACCGAACGCGCACCGAAGCTGGGTGGTCTCGTAGAGTTTTATCGCTCGCCTGACCGCGTGGCCTGGTCGCCGACTGGCATCAACGTCCCGGACTATCCGAAGCTGGCCCAGATCTGGTGGCAGCAGATCGGTGACGTGAACTCTGGCGCTTTCACCCCACAAGAGGCGATGGATCGTCTGGCCGAAGAGATGGACATCACCATGGCGCGGATGCAGGCAGCCGACGAAAGCGCTGGCGTTTACGGCGGGTGCGGACCACGTCTGAACGAACCGCAGGACGATGCATTCTGGCTGGAAAAGCCCGGTTCCCCGAAAGCGAAACTGGAAAACGAAAAGCCGCAAGGTCAGACCGTGAACTATGACGATCTGGTGGCGCGCTGGCAGTCCCAATAACGCGAAACAGGGGTCGCCAGTCGGCTGGCGATCCCAACCAAACAAGACAAGCCCAACGACCTGATGCGAAGCGTTGGGATATCGGGACTGGAAATCACGGAAATGATTGAACTTCACGACGTCTCCAAACGTGTCGGTCAGGTGACGCATATCAAACCTACAACACTCAAATTAAAGTCCGGACACTTCAATGTCTTGCTGGGCGCCACAGGTTCGGGCAAAACTTCACTGATCAAAATGATGGCAGGCCTCGACCCACTGGCTGGCGGGCGCATCGTGATGGATGGGCTGGACGTAACTCGGCTAAACACGCAAAAGCGCAACATCAGTCTCGTCCACCAGTTCTTTGTTAACTATCCGCATTTGACAGTGTTTGAAAATATTGCCTCGCCGCTACGCGTCGCAGGGATGGCAAAAAGCGAAATTGACGCGCGCGTGGAAGAGGCCGCCAACCTGTTGCAGCTGCTCCCGATGCTTGGCCGTCGTCCTCAGGAACTGTCCGGGGGCCAACAGCAAAGAACAGCCTTGGCACGTGCAATTGCAAAAGAATCTCGCGCCGTATTTCTGGACGAACCGCTTGCCAACCTTGACTACAAACTGCGTGAAGAACTGCGGGAACAACTGCCAGAGTTGTTTGCTGGCCGCGGTGCGGTGGTTGTGTATGCAACCTCAGAACCGGAAGAGGCGCTGTTGCTTGGCGGGCAGACGGCGCTTATGGCGGACGGTTGCGTCACGCAGTTCGGTCCAACTTCCGAGATTTACCGAAATCCGGAAAATCTGGCCGCCGCACAAGTCTTTTCTGATCCACCGATCAACTCAGCCCACATATCCAAATTTGGCTTAGAGGCAATTCTCGATGGCGGGGCGCGCTGGACTTTGGCAGGAGCAGCTGCGGAACTGCCTGATGGAGACTACACGGTTGCCATACGTCCCCATCGTGTAACGCCGAACCGTTCGAATGCGAGCGACGTTGAATTGAAGGGACGGATCATCGTGACAGAATTGTCGGGTTCGGATTCCAGCGCTCATTTTCAACTGAGCGATCAGTCTTGGGTCTCGCTGGCCCCCGGTGTTCACCCTTATCGCGTCGGTGAAGATCACACATTCTTTATGAACCCGTCCCATTGCAGGTATTTCGGCCAGGACGGGAGGCGGGTGGCCTGACATGGCACAGATCAAGCTATCTAACCTGAAACACAGCTACTTCCCAAACCCCTCAGGGCCTCAAGACTATGCGCTGAAGGAAATCGACGTGACATGGCGCGACGGCGGCGCCTATGCATTGCTGGGCCCGTCGGGTTGTGGGAAAACCACTCTACTCAACATCATTTCAGGTCTTTTGACCCCATCCGAAGGTCAGGTTCTGTTCGATGATCAAGACGTAACCATGCTTCAACCGGATCAGAGGAACATTGCACAGGTGTTTCAGTTTCCGGTGATCTACGACACCATGACCGTCCGCGAAAACCTGGCCTTTCCACTGAAAAACAGAGGAGTTGATGCTGCAACGATCGAACGCCGGGTCGGTGAGATCTCTGAAATGCTGGAAGTCACGCATTTGCTGAACACTCGTACCGCCAATCTCAGCCCGGACAACAAACAGAAGATTTCGATGGGACGTGGCCTCGTCAGGCAAGATGTAAATGTCGTCATGTTTGACGAACCTCTGACGGTGATCGACCCGCATCTGAAATGGAAGCTGCGCTCCAAGCTCAAGGAACTGCATCAAAGAGTCCGGGCGACGATGATCTATGTCACCCACGACCAAACCGAGGCGCTAACCTTTGCTGACGAGGTTGTTGTTATGCAAGACGGAGAGGTTGTTCAGATCGGCACGCCGGTTGAACTGTTCGAGCGGCCCCAACATACATTTGTCGGACACTTCATCGGCTCGCCCGGCATGAATGTCTTGCCGTGTGAAATCACCGGGAACAAAGCCATATTCGAGGGGCATCCGGTCGAACTCGAAGGTCCAGTTATCGACGGCAGTGGCGATGTCAAACTCGGCATTCGACCGGAATACGTGTCGATAGGAGGCACAGGAATCCCGGCGCAAGTGACAAAAGTTGCGGATGTGGGTCGTCACTTTGTCGTCGATGCCATCGTCGGAGGCTCTACGTTGAAAGCCGTGAGTGATCGTTCTGCCCCGGAACCCGGCTCCGTTATTCACCTTCAATTCCTCCCAGAGAAGACCCGCATCTATCGCGATGGCTGGATCGCCACTACGGAGCGCGCATCATGAGAACGGAAAACCAAAAGGCCTGGTTCTTTGTCCTGCCGGTTCTATTGCTGGTGGCCTTTAACGCACTGGTGCCGATGATGACAGTAGTCAACTATTCGGTGCAGGAGACCTTTGGTAACAATCAGTTCTTCTGGGAGGGACTGGGTTGGTTCGAACAGATTCTGCGGTCCGACAGGTTTCAGGCTGCGCTAGGGCGGCAATTCCTATTCACTGCGCTGATCCTTTCAATCGAGGTGCCGCTTGGGATAATCGTCGCGCTATCCATGCCCCGAAAAGGATTTTGGGTGCCAGTCTGTCTGGTGCTGATGGCCCTGCCGATGCTGATTCCATGGAACGTGGTCGGCTCGATGTGGAACATCTTCACCCTGCCCAAAATCGGTCTTCTGGGATACTTCCTGAATGACGTCCTGGGCATCAACTATGACATGACGCAACAGCCGCTTTCAGCCTGGATCACCGTCATCGTCATGGACGTCTGGCACTGGACCTCGCTGGTCGTGCTACTGTGTTATGCAGGCCTTGTGTCGATCCCCGACGCCTATTACCAGGCCGCCAAAATTGACGGTGCATCGCCATGGAAGGTGTTCCGTTACATCCAATTGCCCAAGATGAAGACGGTTCTGACTATCGCCGTCTTGCTGCGGTTTATGGACAGTTTCAACATTTATACCGAACCCTTTGTGCTGACCGGCGGCGGCCCCGGCAATTCGACCACCCTTTTGTCAATCGACCTTGTGAAGATTGCTCTGGGACAGTTCGATCTTGGTCCTGCGGCGGCGATGAGCCTGATTTATTTCGCAATCACGTTGCTTGTCAGCTGGATCTTCTACACTCTGATGACAAAGGATGATGCCCAATGAGAAAGCGGTCCATTGTCCCGATACTCTATATCGCCTTCCTGATGTTGCCGATCTATTGGCTGGTGGCGATGAGTTTCAAGACAACAAACGAAATCCTGTCGGGGTTTTCGCTCTTCCCGCAAACGTTCACGCTGGACAACTACAAGACGATCTTCACAGATCCGACGTGGTATTGGGGCTATATCAATTCCATCCTTTATGTCTCGCTGAATACGATCCTTTCGGTAAGCGTCGCCCTGCCAGCGGCCTATGCCTTTTCGCGCTACAGGTTCCTGGGCGACAAGCAGTTGTTTTTTTGGCTGCTAACCAACCGTATGGCACCGGCTGCGGTCTTTGCTTTGCCCTTCTTTCAGCTGTATTCGTCACTGCGCCTGTTCGACACGCATTTGGCCGTGGCTCTGGCACATACACTCTTCAACGTCCCGCTGGCGGTCTGGATCCTCGAAGGTTTCATGCGCGGCATCCCGAAGGAGCTGGACGAAACGGCTTATGTCGACGGATATACCTTTCCACATTTCTTCCTGAAGATATTTCTGCCCAACATCAAGGCGGGCGTCGGTGTCGCCGCGTTCTTCTGTTTCATGTTTTCCTGGGTCGAAATGCTGCTGGCGAAAACCCTGACCGCGGTTGAGGCCAAACCCATTGCGGCCGTCATGACACGCACGGCCTCAAGCGCTGGATACGAACTTGGTCTTTTGGCTGCAGCCGGAACTTTGACGATCATTCCAGGCGCAATCGTCATCTGGTTCGTCCGAAACTACATCGCGCGCGGTTTCGCGTTGGGACGAGTATGAGGGACACAATGAAAAAACTTGCCGTTTTTCTCTTCTTTCTCGCACCCGATTTTGCTCGTGCGCAAGCCAAGGCCGGATGGGGGAATGTCGGGCAACAGGAAGAAAAAGGGTTCTCCTGGACGGACCCGCTTTGGCCGGACTTCTGGATGGCTTGGACCCCAGCAACACTCGCCGTCTTCATTGGTATTTTCAGCGCGATCGCCTTGATTGGTATCCTTGAAGTCACCCGCTATCCCGACGGTGTTGAACGGCGCGGTGTGCTGGGACTGACCACAACGCTTGGAGATCGGTTGTTCATTTCTCTATTGGGGTCGTCCTATATATTCCTGGCTTGGCTTGGCCTGTTTGGACAGCCTATCTGGATCCCGCTTTTCATTGCGATTTGCTGGGGTATCTTCGTGTTTTGGAAAGTTTAAGCTTTTTTACCGAAGGAAACGGTGCTTTTCTGAAAGGACGAGCAACAATTGGCGAATGAACACCGATCCATGAGAAAAAGAAAAAGCGGAAACCTTCTTACCGAAGTCGAACTGGAGTTTATGAATGAACTCTGGGGTCTGGGCGAAGGCTCTGTTCGAGATGTGTTGGACCGGCTGCCACCGGAGCGTGATCTCGCATACACTTCCGGTGCGACAATCCTGCGGATTCTGGATGAGAAGGGTTTTGTGGCCAGCCGCAAAGAAGGGAAGTCCCTCATTTACAAACCGCTTTTGGATAAAGACAGATATCAGGCTCGGTCACTTCAGAACTTGTCAAGGACACTGTTCGACAACACACCCGCGACGCTTGTTGCGCGGCTGGTCGACGATGCAGGCCTGACAGAGACCGATCTCGAGGAAATTCGGGCATTGGTGGAGAGGAGACTGCAAAATGACAGCGGTTAGACCGGTTCTCGACGTCTATATCGACTTGAATATCACTCTTTTTCTTGCGTCCATGATTTGGGGCTTTGCCAAGCTGGTGTTCAAACTCAAACCCCTACGATTTGCGTATCCGGCGCAGCTTGGAATCCTCAAAGCGTTGTTCATCTGTGTGCTACTCAGCCCGTTTCTGGCAATCGCTACGGAAATGATAGCGGGCAACTTTTGGTCTGGCGGTTCTTTGGCCGTAAGCGATCTGGCTGTAGCAGCCTATCTACGCGGTGAAATTGCAATACCGGCAACAGATTTCGAAGCATTGTTAAACACTCGCAATCGTTGGATCGAAGGCTTGACTTCGGGCGGTTTTGTCGCTGCGTCACTGTTTCTGACAACCTTGGCGCTAGGGGCAATGCTCATGGCAGCCCGTGCAGTTCGTTCGGCGACTTGTATCCACCAAACAATCCGGGATAGTTTCTTGTGGCGTCGGACCGCACGCGTTGACGTGCGCGTTTCGGATCGCGTCACAATTCCATACGCCGTTCGCGGCATACTACGTCGCCACGTCGTACTGCCGAGCGATTTGCTTTCAAATCCAAAGGAGTTGAAATTCGCGCTTGCGCACGAGTTCCAGCATTTGCGCGAAGGCGATGTGGAGTGGGAACTTGCCTTTGAAATCCTGCGTCCCGTCTTTTTTTGGAACCCAGCTTTCTTGGTATTCAAACATCAGTTCGAAAGACTGCGTGAACTGGCATGCGATCAATCAGTGATCGTCCGGCGCGATCTGGATGCGAGGGACTATTCCCGTTGTCTGCTGAACATCTGCTCGCGCAGCATATCTCAAGATGGACCTAAGGTAATGAATGTGGCCTTGGTAAATGGCAGCAAAGCAAAAAACGCGTTACGCCAACGGGTTCTAGCACTTCATCATGTACCTAGCTCTGTTTCAAGCGGTCACAACGCGGTTTTGTCCATGACATTCCTTTTTGCCATAATTCTGGCGATCGGCACCGCGTCCCTAAAGCCCTCCGAAGATTGGAGTCACGACCGCCTTATGCTCTCGACCATAGTAAACTTAGAGCGGCTTGAAGCCATTCGCGCCAATAGCAACTGAGAACACAATCAGAAGATCAAAACCACTGATCTACATGCGGGTGGAATGTCTGATGAACGAGTGCGTGACTTGGTGAGGCGTGTCCGTCCGGTGGAGGTGCTCTGGCAAAGGTTCGGCGGTGCCTGCTACGCTGCGGTAGCAGCGTAGCGCCAGGGCATGAGTTCGTTCAGGCGTGTGATCTTGTGATCCGCGATTTGTGCCAAAACCCAAGTTAGCCACGCCTGTGGATCGACGTTGTTCATCTTGGCGGTTTCGATCAGGGTATAGGCGATGGCCGCGGCTTTCCCTCCGCCTTCGGAGCCGACGAACAGGTAATTTTTGCGGCCTATGGCCACGGGTTTGACGGCGCGTTCGGCTGTGTTGTTGTCGAGTTCCAGGATGCCATGATCCAGATAGGGGTGCAGTTTCTTCATCCGCGTCAGGGCATAGCGGATCGCTTTGGCCAGTTCGGATTTACCCGGAATCCGTGCCATCTGTGCGGCCAGCCAGGCCTCCAGATCATCAAGCAGCGGCTTTGACCGGGATTGGCGCAGTTGGACGCGCTCCTGCGGCGGCAATCCGCGGGCGTCCTTTTCCACGACATAGAACTCAGCAATCCGGCGGATCGCTTCTTCGGCAACGGACAGCCCCTGCGATTGGAACACATCGACGAACTTGCGCCGGATATGAGCCATGCAGGCAACTTCGCTGACTGAACCTGAGCGGTACAGATCGTTGAAACCGGAATAACCGTCCGCGTGCATCCAGCCTTTGTAATTGGCCAGATGGGCTGAAGGATGTTCGCCTTTGCGGTTTGCTGTGAACTGATACCAGGCGGCGGGCGGGTCAGCTCCGCCCCACGGGCGTTCATCCCGCACATAGGTCCAGACGCGGGCCGTCGCGCACTTGCCCTTGGCCTGCATTTTGATTGGGGTATCATCCGCAAAGATGGCCTGGCCTGCGCGCACATGGCCACCGATGGCGTCAGCCAGCGGCTCCAGCAGTGCCGCAGAGCGGCCAACCCAATCCGCCAGTGTGGACCGCTCCAGATCGATCCCTTCGCGGGCGTAGATTTGCGACTGGCGGTACAAAGGGCTGTGATCGGCATATTTGCTAACCAGGACATGGGCCAAAAGGCCGGGTCCAGGGCGGCCGCGCTCAATGGGGCGCGATGGCAGCGCAGATTGAACGATCCGCTCGCAATCCCGGCAGGCCATTCTCGGACGGACAATCCGGTTCACCACGAACCGGCCCGGCACATATTCCAGCTCCTCCGTCACATCTTCGGCAATGGTCCGCAGCTTGCCGCCGCATGTGCAGGCTTCGCCAGGCGTCAGAACTCGATCAATCCGGGGCAGTTCGGGCGGCAGCGGTTTGCGCTTGGGTTTGGCCTTCTGCCCTTCGGCATCCCCGTCAGGAACATCTGCGCTGGCAACCTGCGCTGCCGCTGTTTCTTCTTCCTCCAGACGGAGCTGAAGCTGATCCAGGCTTTCCGACTTTGAGCCGAACCGGTGCCGGTTATGCCCCGCAAGTTGATGTTCCAGCTTTGCAATCTTCAGCGCCTGCGCCTTCACCAGATCGAGCAAACCTTCCGCTGTGTAGCGGAGCTCGCCGGGATCGGAAGGCAATGTTTTGGGCGCATCCAGCATGGGCCGGAATATACCCCGGCTTTGGCGGAATGGGAATCCTACGGCTCTGCTATTGCGGGAAAATTACCGGCGGTCAGCGGCTTCCAGGTCTTCTGAGGCAACCGCCAATCGATCCCTTCCAGAAGCATCGACAGCTGAGCAGGCGTCAGGCTGATCTTGCCGTCTTTCGCGGAGGGCCAGACGAACCGGCCCCGTTCCAACCGCTTGGAGAACAGGCACGCCCCCTGGCCATCCCACCAAATCACCTTCAGCAGATCCCCGCGCCGTCCGCGGAAAACAAACAAATGCCCGCAGAACGGATCTTCGGCCAGGACCTTCTCGGCCAAGGCCGACAAACCGCCAAACCCCTTGCGCATGTCTGTGACCCCGGCGGCCAGCCAGACCTTTGTGTTTGCCGGAACCGGGATCACGCCGAAAGCTTCCGGATCAATGCCGCGAGCACATCGGGATCAAAGCCGCCCTGAACCTTCAGGCGGTGGCCGTTGGCAAGCTCCACCTCAATCTGCGCACCGGCATCCGGCGGGGCTGAAGCAGGCTCAGCATCCAAAACTTCAACCGGAAGGAAGCGGGTGACAGGTTCTTCTTCAGCCTCGGCCGCGAACCGCGGTTCCTTCAGCCAGTTGAAGACCTGGTTCGCATTCACATCGTAGCGCCGTGCAACCCGCGCAACCGATACACCAGGCACCCGCGTCTGCGCGCAGATCATCCGCTTCTCGTCTTCAGACCAAGTCCGACGCCTGCGCCGCTTTGCCATGCCCAACCTCGATAATGTCCACTTGTTCGTTAATGGACATTATCCCTCACTAACGAGGGCCGTCAGTGCGGGCAGGCCGGACGGTTACGGTGAGGCAATCGGATGTTCAAATTGACCTGAGCATCCAAACGGTACCCCGTCATACATGTACAGGAGTTCGGTATCAAAAACCGGCAACAAGTTTGAATCCCGTGCTTTAGTAACCAGACACTAGGTCCGCCGCGCTGGATACCCGCGACAATCGTTGATCACTGTGAAGAACGAAGTTGAGACGGCGACCTCGAAATTTGCAAAACCAAGCCTAAGAACTTCGGGCGAGACAAATCAAATTAAAAGGTTGCGCTGCCTTAAGGTGCGGACAGCCACGATGTGGCTGTCCGCAATTGTTGATTACTCGGCTGCTGCCGTTGCAATACGGTCTCGTTGGCTATCGCGGAACAGTGCCTTGGCGAGAGCGACGCACATCAACCCCATGACCATCGTGAACGGCAATGCGCCGATGATCATTGCGCTCTTAAGTGCTTCCATGGGGTCCGCGCCACCATTGGTTTTGCCAGCTATCAGCAATGTGCCGATCACCAGGGTCAGGATGACACCCCATACGATCTTGTGCTTGTTGCCAATGTTCTGGTCGCCACCAGACATGATGGTGTTCATAACCAGAATGCCCGAGTCAGCCGAAGTGACGAGGAAGGTCATAATCAACACCACGCACATCACGGTAACGCCGGACAACAAGCCGCCCGAAATGATCTGTTCCAGTGTCACGAACAGTTTCGCGGTGTTTGACGCACCGATGATTGCGCCTTCGGCGACACCCGTAACTTCCATATCGATTGCAGTGCCGCCCAGAACGGTCATCCACGCAAAGCAGACCATCGCTGGTGCGAACACGCAGCCCACGATGAATTCACGCACGGAGCGACCCTTGGAGATGCGCGCAAGGAACAAACCAACAAACGGCGAGAACGCAATCCACCAGGCCCAGTAGAACGTAGTCCAACCCGCTTGCCAGCCGAATTGACGACCTGGCTCACCGGCGGCGTAGGTAGCAGCCAGAACCTCTTCGGGCAATGCAGCGGCGTCGCCTTCAAGGCCGGATTTGAAGCCGTCGAACGAGCCCCAAGCGTTGGTTGCTCCGCCACGCAGCGCGTCAGCGTATGGTGCCGCCTCTGCCGGAAGTGCTGCCGCAAAATCTGCAGAAGATTGCGGACCAAACGCACCGAAACTGAGCGAAACGTAATGCATCAGATAATCGACAAAAGCAGTTGCATAAGTCGTCATCGCAAACAGGAACGAACCGAATACGACAAAGGTCAGCAGCAGCAAAATCGACAGGACTAGGTTGAGGTTCGACAGATATTTCACGCCCCGACCCACGCCAGAAACAGCCGAGATGATCGACAGCCCCATGATGACCAACAGTCCGGAAATCAAACCAACGGTGCCAGGAGCCGGCGCTTCACCGGTCATGTCCATCATCCATTCCATTCCGGTAATGGCATACATACCGTCGATGAACTGCGAAACACCAAATCCGATAGTAACCGACACACCCAAAATGGTGGCAACGACACCAAGAACGTCAACGACATGTCCAAGGATGCCATTCAACATCTTGCCGAACAGTGGTGTCAGCGCGGAACGGATGGTCAGTGGCATGTTCCGGGTATAGGCGTAGTAGGCCAGCGATAGACCAGTCGCCACATAAATTGCCCAAGCGTGGAAGCCATAGTGCAGGAACGTATACCGGAAACCAGATTGGATTGCGGCTTCGGTATTGGCTTCTACCTGACCCGCCAGAACAACCGGGTTCGATCCCCAAAGTCCCATCGGTTCAGCGGTGGCGAAAACCATGAGGCCGACGCCCAGACCGGCGCCGAACATCATCGAGAACCATGAGAAATTGGAGAATTCTGGTTTCTCGCCCACAGGCCCCATGATCCGTCGACCCGTTTGAGGCAGCAGTGCAACCACAAGCAGGAAGAAAGAGAAGAAGCCGACGATGACAATGTAGAATGCATTGAAATCTTCAAGCAAACGCCAGTTCAGGCTGCCCAGAACGCCGTTGGCGTTCGCGGGCCAGACGAGTGCCCAGATTACAAGGCCGACCATGATAGCCTTACTCAGCAAAGCGATTTCGACGCTGTGCCCTTCATAAAAACCGCTTGCGGCCCTTTTTATCTGCAAGTCGGTGAAAGGTGGTTTGGATGACATGTGCTCCTCCCTGTTCGCACGTATTTGATAGTTTTATTGTAGGATCGTTCCTTTGGGCGGCGTCCATCCAAGGAGCATGCCGCGCGGCCTAGGTCATCAGGGCCTCAATTTTTTCCAGGGTTGCCATACTTACCGCCACACCCTCTTTTCGCGCAGCCACGCGCTTTGCGCGTCGGCCATCTCCGGGCAAATGTGCTCCGTCTTGATACCTTATCGCTTCCACAAGACCGGCAATACCTGCCGCAAAAGCGTCACCGGAGGTTATGTTTGCGTCAATGGCAATAAAGAACTGGCCGGTTTTGGGTGGTCCGCCCGCAGTTCCAGAGAAGGGTGAAGCGTGTATTCCCAATGTAGCCCCGGTCAGCGCCGCCGCCATGATTTCGGTCAGCAACGCGACTCCCACACCCTTGTAGCCGCCCGAAGGGGCCATCGAGCCCTTGAGGCCGATATTGGGATCGGTGGTTGGGTTTCCTTGGGGATCCAGCGCCCAGCCAACCGGAATCGCCTTGCCTTCACGGGCATGTTTCATGACTTCGCTTTTGGCAATGGTGCTTGCGCTCTGATCGATAAGCAAAGCGGGTTGACCGTCGGTGCCGGGCGCGGCAATGGAAAACGGGTTTGTACCAACAACTGGTTTTGCGCCACCTGACGGGGCGATTGAAGCCGGTGCATTGGTGAACCCAAGACCAACAAGACCCGCCTGCGCCAACCGATAGGTGTGATAACCCAAAACCCCACAGTTATAGCTGTTCCTGATCGCCAGAGCCGCAATCCCCTGCTCTCGGGCGGCCGGGATCAGTGCTTCGAAACCAAGATCAATTGCGGGGTGGGCAAAACCTGTCGCTGCATCGACTGTAATCACACCCGACCTTGGTCGCGCCAAGACAGGTTTTGCCTGACCGTCTACTTTTCCGCACTGCACGTGTTCACAATAGATCGGTATATAGGCAAGCCCGTGGCTGGCAACGCCATCCGCTTCGGTCGCGGCCGTTGCAATAGCGAGCGGACGCGCGTTCTCTTCCGACGTTCCGGCACCCACGAGGGCGCGAAATGATAGTTCCTCGATTTCGGCGATAGTAAGAGCCCTGGTTTTTATCATCTCAATACCTCTTCAGTCGTTGTCGGATAGCCCGGCCCCTGCGCCCAGCAGGCGGGATTCATCGGATGCGGGAGCAAAAGTGCGATGAGCGAAACCGGTCAAAGTTGCCCAGTCCTCCGGATCCGGTTCCACGCGTGTGCATTGTTGTCGGTAAGGGACCGGTGCATCACCTTTTGAAACTGTGACTGACCGAGCCCGAACAGGGATGGCATCTGGTGAGGCCAAATTCACACCGTCCGTCACCACTTGAAGACCGTCGAAGTCAACTATCAGCGAGCAACCCAAAGCACGCGCAGCAGCAGCGGCAAATGGCAACAGCAGTTCAGGGAGCGCAACGTCTCGCATCTTGATCGAACCAGATTTCAGCAGATGTGCACAATCGGACAAAAGCGGCCCGGCAACCAATGGACAAAGATCCTCACTACCCTGCCATGGAGCTTCTATCTGCCGAGGATTGTGCAAGATTGGATCCGACGCCAGATCCTGTTCCAACAGCCGAGCCAATACGCCAGCGCCATCAGATCCTTTTTCACAGAGCCAACGGGTCGCTTTCGATGCTTCTTCAGCTTGCCCCCAAGTATACCCCGCACCGCGAGTGGCGCGTTTGGCGGTGGCTTCGATTTCGTTCAAGGCGAAACTCATTTCTGCGCCTCCGGATAAACCCACAGGTCGGCGTTTTCAGTACTCAGGTCTTCGGGATAGGGCGCTCCCGCGTACATGCTGATCCGCACCCAGCGATCAGAGCGCGGGTCGAAATGTGTAGCTCCAAAGAAGGATAGCTTTGCCCGAAGCATGTCGATGGGCAACAGATCGGCGCCAATGGTGTTGTCCTGAATCTCGCCGTAAGGCGCGATCTGACGGATTTGAATACGACGGACGGTATGGCGGTGTTCGGGGTGCTCTAACAGAAATTCTGCCACCGGCTTTTTGCCGTCCCATTCTATCAACGCCTTGAAAGCAGCCGCAGCATCCCGGGCGGGGGCCAGAGGTTGCTCATACTCCTCAATCGGTTCCTCGAATCTTTCGCCAAGCCTCGGTTCCAGCTTTTCCTCGGACACATACCATGCGCGGGCACGGTTCTCAGGCACCTCCCAATTCACGGCCAGCGCCCAGTTGAACTGTTCTTCCAACAGTGCGCGCAGCCGCTCTACCGTCATTGACCCATCGATCCGGAAGGCGTCTGGATTGCTATCGGCCATACAATCAGCTAGGCCGTCGACTAGCTGCCCATAAGGCTCCAAGATCAGCGACGCGATCAGCTCTTGCCCTTCTTGACTGAGAACGCCTTCCGACCACTTGACGATCCGATCCCACGGGTACTGCTTGATCAGGCCGTCCTGAGAAAGATAGTCAGTTATCGCCGCAAGATCGCCAGACAATGCGGACAGCTTTTCGATCTGGATTGGATGCTCTGAACGCCACCAGGAAATCAACAATTTACTTCGTTCGAAGATTTCTCGAAAGGCCGAGGCCTCTTCCGCAGTTGCCGTTTCTACCGTACGGACGCGGACGATCGCCTCTTCACGTGCCAAAATCCAATTGTTGAACAGGACCGGATGGTTAATCAAATAGGGTGCCATACCCAATCCCGTGGAGTTACCAATCCCCAACCATTGGGCGATGGCCGGATCAAGATCGGCTGCCTGATCGCCTCCTCTCGAACGCGCCATATGCTGGACAAGATCCCGAACAAAGACGCGCGTCAGATATACTGAGAGCATTTCAGCCTGAAACGGAGCCTGCATTTCCGGTCGGTTGGCGATCTTTTCGCGATCAGCAGCGCCCAGTTTTCCCGAGCCATAAACCGCAGTCGTACGCATCAGATATCCGACGGCGTAAGTCTTTTCAGGATCGGGCTGCCTCCCGGATGCCAGCGCAGTTACGAAATGCTCCCACAACCGAACTGACCGGTTGGCGCGCGAAACCGACAGTTCGCTTTCTGTAACCCGCCCCGCTTCCTGCAAGGGAATATTGCGAGACAATCGGTCGATGTCCTCGGCGCTGGGGATGCCGTCAAAAAGCGTGAACGTGGCATCCCAGGCTGTTGCGATAACCCGGTCCGAACGCATCTCTGGCGGCAGATCGTGAGCAAAGGCGACAAGTGAATACGCCCTTTCCGGCCCCTGCACAGTATAAACAGCGCACCCGACACCATTGGCATCAATGTCGAATACTGGTCGCGAAAATGACCAGTTTTCTGCTGCCATGCGACGAGTCAGCTGCCGCATGAAGCTCAGCCGGCATTGATGTAGTGACCCAAGTCGCGAAAGCCGCATGACGATCGCAGGGTCTCGTCTGCGGATATGTGTCTTCGCCGGTGTTTCCATTTGGTTACCCTTTTGGGACGAAGTTGTCGGCAAAGAACCGATACCAGTTCCCGCCCATGATTCCGGCCACTTCGTCTTCGCTCAAACCGGTCGCGCGTAACCCTTGTTCGATAATTCCAAAATCTCGATTGTCCCGGAACCAGGATGGCATTGGAGGGAAACCGGGGTTGCAGGCCGAACCCTCGCCATAGTCGATATCCTTGGTCCATCGACCAACACGCATCCACTCGACCACGCAGTCAGGCTGGTCCTGACAAAGGTCGGTTCCGATCCCAAGGTGTTCCACCCCGTACTTGTCCGCGGCACTGGCGATCATCTCGCAAAAACTCTCCAACGTGCAGCCGGATTTGTTCTTTAGGTGATGCGGGTAAACAGAAAATCCAAACATCCCACCGTTTTCGGTTACAGCGCGGATCACCGTGTCGCGTTTGTTGCGAAGTGCTGGGGCCCATTCATGCGGATTTGCGTGGGTGATGGCGATGGGACGCTCGGAGAGCTCGGCGGCTTCCATGGTGGAACGGTCTGCCGAATGGCTCATATCCACCACAAGGCCCACACGGTTCATCTCTTTGATCACCTGCTTGCCCATACGGGTGATACCGGTGTCTTCGGCCTCATAACAACCGGTCGCAAGCAGGGATTGGTTGTTATAGGTCAGTTGCATGAACCGCGCGCCCAGATCGTGCAGGATTTCGACAAGCCCGATATCATCTTCGATGGGCGACGGGTTCTGAAATCCGAAAAACACGGCGGTCCGGCCCGTTTCGCGCGCGATGTCGATGTCGCTGGCCCAACGGCCTTTCATGATCAGATCCGGATATTGCTCGAACCAACGGTTCCATTTCTCGAAATTCAGAACCGTTTCGCGGAAATTCTCATGATAGGAGATGGTGACGTGGATCGCGTCCACGCGCCCTTCGCGCAGCTGGCGAAATATCTTCTCCGACCAGTTGGCATATTGCAGGCCGTCGATCCGCATCAGACCGGGCCTGCGCTGATATAGGCGGTTTTGACTGTTGTATAGAACTCGGCTGCCGCTTTGCCCTGTTCGCGCGGCCCGTACGAGCTGTCGCCCCGGCCACCGAAAGGCACGTGGTAATCGGTGCCAGCGGTGGGCAGGTTAACCGTCACAACACCGGTGCGTGCGTTGCGGCGGAAATGGGTGGCGCGGGCCAGCGATTTGGTCACGATGCCCGAGGTCAGGCCGAAATTGGTGTCGTTGACCACACTCAGAGCTTCGTCATAGCTGCCGACCTTGATGACGGATGTCAGAGGCGCAAACATCTCTTCGCGGTTGATGCGCATATTGTTATTGGTGTTCAGGAATACGCCCGGCGACATGTAGAACCCGTCATGAGGCATCTCCAGGCGCTGACCGCCACAGGCCAGCTCGGCCCCTTCGGATTTACCCAGATCGACATAGGCAAGGTTTTCATTCAACTGCTGCTGGCTGACGACGGGGCCCATCTGCACGCCTGCTTCCAGCGCGTGACCCACCTTCATCGCCTTTGCACCAGCGACCAGCTTTTCGACAAAGGCATCGTGGATGCCCGCGTGAACAACCAGACGTGACGAGGCGGTGCATTTCTGACCAGTGCCGCCAAAGGCCCCACCCAGTGCCAGCGTCACCGCCAGATCCAGATCGGCGTCGTCCATCACAGCCAGCGCGTTTTTGGACCCCATTTCCATCTGCACTTTGGTCAGGTTCTGGATTGCTGCGGCGGCGATGCCTTTGCCCACGGGCACCGACCCGGTGAAGGAAATCGCATTGACCTTGTGGCTTTCCACCAGACGTTGCCCGACCGAACGGCCCGAGCCCATCACAAGGCTGAACAGACCTTTCGGGATATCCTGCCGTTCGATGATTTCAGCCAGGGCCACAGCCGAGGCGGGGGTAATGTTGGCGGGCTTCCACACAACCGCGTTGCCATAACACAGCGCCGGGGCAATCTTCCACGAGGCCGTTGCAGTTGGGAAGTTCCACGGGCTGATGACCGCGACAACGCCAATAGCTTCGCGGCGCACGTCCACCTCGATATCGGGGCGCACGGAATCGGCGTTCTCACCGATCTGGCGCAGACATTCCGCGGCGTAATAAATGAAGAACTGACCGGCGCGGTAAACCTCGCCCTTGCCTTCGGCCAGCGGCTTGCCTTCTTCGCGGCTAAGCAATGTACCCAGCTCTTCGGCTCGGGCCATCAACTCGTTGCCGATGGCGTTCAGGACGGCCTGTTTGCGCTCCAGACCGTAGGCAGCCCATTCGGCCTGCGCGACGCGCGCTTGATCCAGCGTCGCCTCAAGCTGATCGGCGCTGGCCTGTGTGAACATGCCAACCAGGTCGCTCAGATCCGAAGGGTTGCGGTTGTCAATTTCGCTTTCGCCTGCCAGCCATTCGCCGGCAATCAAGTTCAGCTTGGTCACGTCATGCCTCAAATTCTCAAAAAGTCAGATTTGGAACAGTGTGGACTTACGACCGGATATCAGTCAAACTCAATTAACTTTAACAAACTTCAGAAAAATTGAATGATGTCACTCAAAATCGAAATGCTGCGCTGTTTCTGCACGGTCGCGCAAACCGGAAATTTGGTCGAGGCGGCAGATCGTTTGGGTAGAACCCAATCCGCTGTCTCGATGACACTGAAACAGTTGGAGGATCACCTCGGCAAGCGCCTGTTCGAAGGTGAAAGAAAGAACCAATTGTCGCCATTGGGAGAGCAGGTTTTTGATTTGGCTTTGAAACAAGTGCGTCAATTCGATCAGGCGGTGCAAAATATCGAGGCCGCTGCGGGCGCCGTTCACGGATTGATCCGCATAGTTTCGGTGCCCTCAGTGGCCGCGCTGCTGTTCCCTTCGGTTCTTGATCATATGACCCATCTGTTCCCCGGCCTCAAAATCGAGCTGCGGGACACCGACACTCAACAAGTTCTGGATGCGTTGACTGAGGGCAAGGCAGATATTGGCATCGCCTCAGGCCATCACCCACTCAACGGGGTTCGGGCCACACCGCTATTCCAGGACCGCTTCGGGCTTGTCTGCGCGTCGAACCACCCACTGATTACTCGGGCCGAAGTGCCCACAATCTACGATGTCATCGCCGCCGGATTCATTCGAAACGCTTTGTGCGAACTTATCCAAACACCACGATTTTTAGATGTCGTTGAAACGGCGGACGTCACCATTCAGAACACCCATTCACTGATCACCATGGTTCGAACAGGGAAATGGGTAACCGTGCTTCCGGAAACAGTCGCGCGATTTGTTCCAGAAACCATCGCTTTTCGGCCCATTTCGGACCTGGCCGAAAAACGCCATGTCTACCTTTATCAGAGAGAGAGAACGCGTTTTAAGGAACTGACCGATGAATGCTGCACCTTTGTTCTGTCGCAGCAATTGGTCTAGTGCCCATCCATCGCTTGCCAACTCAGCCCAACAGCCATGCGTTAACTTCATACCGGATTTCCCGGAATATCCATTATCACCACGCAGCAAAAGATCTATGCACACGAGCATGCGGCCAACAGGCCGAACGACAGAAACAGGCACACCCATGAGTGAATTTGACTACAAAAGCCCGTCCGAAGCCGAAATTCGCGAAATTCTTGCTGATGCTCAATGCAAGCGCGCTGAGTACTTTCGCGACAGCATCAAAAGCGCGATCGCGTCTGCAAGATCGCTTTTTCAAATGGAAGATGACGGCCCAATCTATACCGGGGCCAGATAAAACGTTTTCGAACTTTCAAGCAAATTCCGCACAACGAAGCTTGCAGAAATTGACGCGCGTAAGCCGCTTCTGGCGTTTGCGCGCTCGTTTTCGATTCCAAAAACTCATGCGGGTCTGAGCGTTGCTTCGACGCATCGGTTTACCGTCTGAATGCCGATAAGCATATCTTCATGCCATTCACGGCCGTTCAAACCTGATCAGTTAGACAATTAAGAATGATGAGTGATCAAGTTCACAGACAAACACGCAATATAGACGCAGGTTTGCATTCAGGTTCTCCCTGACGGACTTCCGGCGCCTAGGGCGCCGGTTCTTTTTAGATCTAAGTAAGCGCTTGATGCCAAACAGTAACTTGTTGGACAAATTGAAAGTCGTTTCGACAACGACTCGGGGTGCTGACGGAGCAACGAGCCCCGAGTTGGCACAAATCATGCGAACCCTGTCAGGAGCCAAGCAAGATATTGCTGAAAACCTGGATAGTGTGCTTTTGTCTGGCGCGTCGAACATCGCAGCACTCAGGCAACTTATTGGACTGTGTGGCAAGATGGAAGATCTCGCCATAGCAGCCAGAAAATTTGCGGAAACGAATGGCAAACAAGACCCTCTTGTCTTTAAAGCAATGGAGCTTGAAGATTACTTCATCCACGTTGAAGCTCGGTTCATACTCTTCCTGGAAACAGGGCGATAAGGCAGCGACATCCTGCAGGTGTTGGAATGCCGACAACGCGAAGAGCCAGCATCAGCCGCTAGGTGCGCCAGTCTGCCGGAAACCAGCTCAGCTTTTCCTAGACAAAATGTCTTCGTTGTATATCGTTCAGCAATTCACTGATTTTGTGATCCTTTTTGGTAAAAGATGGTGGCGATGCGACTGATCCGACGAACATTCACAGGTCTCCTCTACTCTGCCGCTGCAGCCACGATCGCTTTGGCACAAACGCAGACGCAGACTGAAGTTACGCCGAAAGTGACGGTAACCCAGGCCGTATTGGAAGCGGTCGCCAGCACAAAGTCGTTTACCGGTCGTGTGCAGGCCATTAACCATGTCAACCTCATCTCACGGGTACCTGGATTCATTCAATCGATAGACTTTAAGGATGGCAGCAGGGTCGCCAAAGGAGAGGTTCTGGTTCAAATTGAACCGGACGAATACCAGGCCCAGATCACGCAAATTCAAGGCCAGATAAAATCAGCCGAGGCGGAGAAAACGCTGGCTGATATTGAACTGGACCGGCAGCAAAAACTGCTCGACAAAGGAGACGTGGCCGAAAACATCGTACAAAAGGCCCAAGCGGACCAAGGCAAGGTGGATGGACAGCTACTACAACTAAAGGGCAGCTTGCAGGCGGCACAACTCAACTTTTCTTACACCAAGATCACAGCTCCATTTGACGGCCGCGTCGGCCTGACGGACATTTCGGTTGGCGCCTATGTTGCACCCGAAAGTGGAACGTTGGTGTCGCTGTCAAGTATTGATCCTATTTATGTCGAGTTTCCTGTCTCTGAAGCCGCGCTGATCGATTTCAGAAAACAACGCGCCCAAGAAAACAATACGCGACCTTTGACGGTGAAAGTCACGTTGGCAAGTGGGGACGTTTTCAAGGAAACCGGTAAAATCAAAGTCGTCGACACACAGGTCCAAACCGGCACAGATACCGTTATGATCCGGGCGGAGTTTCCGAATCCCGACGGGCAGTTGATCGACAACCAATTGGTGCTTGTGACTGTTGTGGATCATTCCCAAGAAAAATCACTCGTAATTCCCGCTACGGCGCTGCAAAAGGACCAATCCGGGTATTTTGTTCTGACGGTCGGAAGCGACAACAAAGTAGTTCGGCAAAACGTAGAACTCGACCGCGTCACCGGTACCAGCGCGGTGATTTCCAAGGGCTTGAAAGCAGGCGATCAGGTAATCACTGTGGGGCTTCAACGTGCCCGTCCGGGTCTCGAGGTTGAAGTCGTTCAATCCGAAGATGTGGGCAACGGCAAGGATTGAGACGATGATCTCGCAGCTTTTTATTCACAGGCCGCGCTTCGCCCTCGTCATTTCCGTTATCATTACGCTGGCCGGTCTGATTTCCCTCACGCAGTTGCCGGTTGAACAGTTGCCCGACATCGTGCCGCCACAAGTGCAGGTGTCGACGGTCTATCCCGGCGCAGGGGCCGACGTGGTTGAAGCCACGGTCGCGCAAATCATCGAAGAGCAGGTCGTGGGCGTTAGCGACATGCTTTACATGAAGTCCACCAGTGGCTCGGATGGAAGCTATAGCCTACAGGTGACGTTTGAGCCGGGCACCGACCCCGACATCAATGCGGTCAACGTGCAGAACCGCGTGAGCCTGGCCTTGTCGTCCTTGCCCGAAGAGGTTACACGGGCCGGGGTCAGCACCAAGAAAAAATCGACCGCGCTTCTGGAAGTGATCGCGATTACGTCGGACAACCCAGAGCACGATGCTCTATTTTTGTCGAACTTCGCTACAATCAACGTTCTGGACAGCATCAAGCGTTCAACCGGGGTCGGCGACGCGGTGATCTTTGGTGCGCAGAACTATTCTATGCGCATTTGGCTGGACGTCGACAAGATGACGAGTCTGCAATTGACTGTCGATGATGTGATCAATGCGGTACAGGCGCAGAATACGCAGGCCGCCGTAGGGCGTGTAGGCGCACAACCGATGACCGATGATCCGGTATTTCAGCTCAATATCCAAACGCAGGGCCGTTTAACGTCTGCCGAAGAGTTTGAAGAAATAGTCGTACGCTCCCAAACGGATGGATCGTTTATCCTGATTGGTGACATCGCGCGCGTGCAACTAGGCGCGCAATCGCAGGATTCGGTAGCCCATTTCGATGGGGGTCCGACAGCGATGATCGGCGTCTATCTCGCGCCGGGAGCAAACGCGTTGAACACCTCTGAAGCGGTCGAGGCGGCGCTGAAAAGCTTGTCAAATGCCTTTCCCGAAGGTGTGAAGTGGAGCGCACCGTATAGTTCGGTGAGTTTCGTCAAAGCCAGCATCGAAGAAGTGATCAAAACACTTCTCGAAGCCTTTGTGCTTGTGGTCATCGTCGTGTTCCTGTTCCTTGGCAGTTTCCGAATGGCACTGATCCCATTGATCGCGGTACCAGTATCCCTGATTGGTGCGCTTAGCTTCATGCTGGCGCTGGGGTTCAGCCTGAACACCGTGTCTTTGCTGGCACTGGTATTGGCGATCGGAATCGTTGTAGACGACGCGATTGTCGTGATCGAAAACGTTGAAAAGGTGATGGCCGAACGCCCCGATCTTTCGGTGTCCGAAGCAACCGGTGAAGCGATGAACCAGATCACCGCGCCGATCCTCGCCATTACGTTTGTATTACTTTCGGTATTTGTTCCCGTTGCCTTCGTTCCGGGCATCACGGGGTCGATGTTTCAGCAATTCGCTGTCGCGGTCTCGTTCTCAATGCTGATCTCGGCTCTAAACGCCCTGACACTTAGCCCGGCCTTGTGCACGTTGCTGCTGAAACGCCATTCCGGGTCCGGCCGCGGTCCGTTGGCGTGGCTGTCCCGTCGCATCGACAACGCGAGGGATGGGTATGCTTTCGTCGTGACGCGCCTGGCCCGACGCGCAGGACTTGCGATCCTGTTTCTCGGTTTGGCGATCTTTGGTACCGGGGCTTTGTTCAAAATCACTCCGTCCGGTTTTCTGCCAGTTGAAGACCAAGGCGCGTATTTCACCGAAGTTGTTCTGCCTGAAGGTGCCTCAGTCAATCGCACGAACGAGGTGATGAACCAGGTTTACAGCATCCTCAAAAGCGCACCCGGCGTACAGGACGTGATGACCGTAACAGGATACAGTTTTGTCGACGGGCTGAACAAATCCAATGGCGGCTTTGCGATTGCCATCATGAAACCATTCGAAGAACGAACCGACCCTTCGCTATCTGTTCGTTCATCATTGAGATATGTACGTGCCCGGTTCGCAGGGCTGGAGGATGGGATTGCTGTACCGTTCAACCTGCCCCCGATCATCGGTCTTGGAACAGGCGCAGGGTTCGAGTTCCAGTTGCTTGATCTACAAGGCAGCGATGTTCTGGACCTTGGCGCGACAACCAAAGGACTAATCACCGCCGCCAACGAAAACCCGCGCCTGACCGGTGTCTATACAACATTCTCGGCTCAAACTCCGCAGCTGCATCTCGACCTTGACCGGAAAAAACTTCAGACTCTCGGAGTGGACGTGGATGCCGTATTTCGTGCAATGCAGGTCACTCTGGGTGGCTATCATGTGAATGACATGAACCTGTTTGGGCGCACTTGGCAGGTCAATCTGCAAGCAGAACAGCAATTCCGTGATCATGTAGATGACATTGCTCGCATCCACGTTCGTAACAAGGACGGCGATATGGTGCCGATCCGAGCTGTGGCGACATCTGACTTGGTCCTGGGGCCACAATTTTTGGTACGCTATAACAACTTCCGCTCGGTTACGATAGCCGGGGGGCCGACACCCGGGCATTCGATGGGCGAGGCGATTGCCGCCATGGATCAGCTGGCAAATCAGACGCTTCCGCAGGGTTATAGTTATCAATGGACCGGCACCGCACAACAACAGATCGAGGCGGCGGGCAAAACCCAGATTGTTTTGGGCCTGGCCGTATTGTTTGCCTATCTGTTCCTCGTCGCGCTCTATGAAAGCTGGACAATCCCACTAGCAGTGCTGTTGTCGGTGACCTTCGCCATGTGTGGGGCGATGGGAGCGCTGTTGCTGCTTGAGCTGGAAAACAACCTATATGCACAGATCGGTCTGGTCGTTCTGATCGCTTTGGCGGCAAAGAACGCGATCTTGATCGTCGAGTTTGCTATGGAGCGTTATGAGCACGGCATGAGTATCGTCGAGGCTGCCATTGACGGCGCAAGGGCGCGTTTCCGAGCAGTCATGATGACCAGCTTCGCCTTTATTGCGGGCCTCTATCCGTTGGTCGTCGCCGAAGGCGCCTCCGAATTAGCCCGACGGGGCGTCGGGACGCCGGTTTTCGGCGGTATGATCGCTGCATCGCTCGTCGGAATTTTCATTATCCCCTCTCTCTACGTAATCGCGCAATGGTTCCGGGAAAAAGTGCATGGCAAGCCGGACCGGCCGACAGCAGGACAGGAGGCGGAAAGCTGACCGCCTCCAATTTTGGAGGAAAACAAGATGCAATGGCTTCTGGATACGCTTCGGGATCATCCTGAGTTGTCGGTTTTTCTGGCAATCGGGATCGGGTTCCTGATTGGTCCAAAAAGCATCAAGGGCTTCAGCCTCGGCACCGTCACGGCCACACTCTTAGCAGCCGTTGTGATTGGTCAGGCACGCATCGAGTTGGCCCCCGAGTTGAAATCGACCTTCTTCATTCTATTCATTTTTGCGGTTGGATATGGTGTCGGACCGCAATTCATGCGCGGTTTCAAATCCGATGGATTCAGACAGATCCTTTTTGCCCTAAGCGTGTTGATCGTATGCCTGCTGGTTCCACTTCTGGCAGCACTAATCGCAGGACTGGATATCGGTTATGCCGCCGGGTTCTACGCAGGTAGCCAGACAATCTCGGCCGCTATTGGTGTTGCGTCCGAACAACTCACTCAAATGGGATTACCGAGCGAGGATGTGTCCAAATACAACAACCAGATTCCTATCGCTTACGCTGTGACCTATATCTATGGAACCATTGGTTCCGCGTTGATCCTTGCCAAGTTGGGGCCTCGCCTGCTCAAGATCGACCTTGTCGCCGCCTGCAAGGAATACGAGCAGCAGATGGGGGGCGGTGCGCAGGAAGATAGCGAAGACATGGGTGACCATTCCGCCTATCACGCGATTGAGGCCCGTGCGTTCGTGATGCCCGAAGGCAGCCCGCTTGTAGGTAGGCCTTTGGACGACTTACTGCCCGATACCCGCATATTTGTGGAACGCTTGCGCAGGGATGGAAAAGTTATCGAGGCAGATTCCGCGTCCGAACTCAAGGCCGGGGACATTGTGGTTTTTTCGGGTCACCGCGCTGATTTGGTCAAACACCTGGAAAACACGATGCAGGAAGCAGATGTACCTGAGTTGCTGAGCTTCGAGATCGAAAAGCTGGATGTTCTGGTAACAAACCGACGCGCTCACGGTAAGAAGCTTGAAGCACTCGGAAAATCCTCGTTGGCTCGGGGTGTCTATCTAACCAAGATTACGCGGAACATGGTCGAATTGCCAATTCTGCCCAAGACAGAGTTACATCGAGGGGACATCCTGACAATAACCGGCAGTAAGCGGCACGTGGAGGCTGCGGTTAAGGCGCTTGGATACGCGGACAGACCTGTGGAAACAACGGATCTCGCCTTTGTAGGATGGGGGATATTCCTTGGCGGTCTGGTCGGGACTCTAACCTACGTCTTTGACGGTTTGCCCATCAGCCTGTCGACAACTGGCGGAGCGTTGTTGGCGGGATTGCTTCTTGGATGGCTGCGCACTATTCATCCGACATTCGGGCGCATTCCATCGCCTGCACTTTGGCTGATGAACACCATGGGGCTGAATGTTTTCATCGCCGTTGTGGGAATTTCGGCAGGACCCGGCTTTGCCGATGGCCTGCGTCAGGCAGGCATCGCACTTTTGCTTTGGGGCGTGGTTGCTACATCAGTACCGATGATTTTTTCCGTCTATATCGGTTACTATGTCTTCAGGTTTCATCCGGCGATCCTGTTCGGAGCCTGTGCTGGTGTTCGAACCACGACCGCTGCATTGGGCATGATTCAGGAAGCTGCCCAAAGCCGGATCCCTGCACTGGGTTATGGTATGCCCTACGCCATCGGCAACACGCTCTTGACCATTTTCGGTATGATCGTCGTCATCGCGATGGCGCGTTTCTAAAAGGTTTTTAACAATGGACCAATTGAATCTGCACGATTTTGAAGCTCTCAGCCCGTTCGAAATCAAGGATGAGTTAATAAAACTGGCCAGCGAGGATTCGCGCCGTTCTAGCCATGCTTTCCTGAACGCAGGTCGAGGTAACCCTAACTGGATCGCCACGCACCCGCGCGAGGCTTTTTTTCTTTTGGGTCAATTCGCAATTACCGAAGCGAAGCGGGTGATGGATGATCCTGCAGGGATTGGCGGCATGCCTGCTCAGCAGGGATGCGCAGACCGCCTGCGCGAATGGCTGGTAGAGAATGCAAGCATGCCGGGCGCGGACACACTGGCAGAGGTGGTTGATCATGCAATATCTGCCTTTGGATTCGATCCGGATTCATTTGTTCACGAACTGACGGATTCGATCATCGGTGACAACTATCCAGTTCCCGACCGGATATTGCATCATAACGCCGTCGTCGCACATGAATACCTGATGTGGTCTATGTGCGCCGGCCACCGCCCAGACGAAAAGTTCGACTTGTTTGCGGTCGAAGGCGGCACGGCCGCGATGTGCTATATTTTTAAGGCGCTCAAGAACAACCGGCTGTTGAACCCGGGCGACACGATTGCTCTGGGAACGCCGATTTTCACACCCTATCTCGAAATGCCGGAGCTTGAAGACTATAACCTTGTGACTATTCACGTATCCGCCCGCGAAGAAGACGGCTTCCAGTATTCCGACGCCGAACTCGACAAGCTGAAAGACCCAAAAATCAAGGCCTTCTTTCTGGTCAACCCAGGCAACCCATCTTCGGTTGCTATGAATTCGAAAACTCTTGCCAAACTGGATGATCTGGTAACCAACACCCGACCGGACCTGATCGTCCTGACAGATGATGTTTACGGTACGTTTGTTCATGACTTTCAATCAGTTCTCGCGCACCTGCCCCGCAATACAATCGGCGTTTACTCCTATTCCAAATACTTCGGCTGTACCGGCTGGCGCTTGGGCCTGATTGCTGTCGCTCAGGACAACATCCTGGACGAAAAACTGGCTGCGCTGCCGGAAGAAACGAAACTAAAACTGGACAAACGTTATAGAACGCTCAGCCTCAATCCGAGAGAAATCCGCTTCATTGACCGTATTGTGGCAGACAGCCGAGATGTGGCGCTTAACCATACGGCGGGGTTGTCATTACCTCAGCAGGTGATGATGTGCCTGTTTTCTCTTTGCGAACTGGTCGATACCAAAAAGACTTATCAGGCCGCCTGCATGGAAATCGTCCATAGGCGCTTCAACTTACTGACTGAGTCGCTCGGTATAGATGTATCCTTCGGCAATAACTATGACGCCTACTACGGCATCATCGACTTCGAGTACTGGTTACGTCAGTACGTCGGCGAAGACGTAGTTCAGTGGATCAAGCAGAATGTTCACCCGCTGGATATCGCGTTCAAGCTGGCCGAAGATCACGCTATCGTATTGCTGAATGGCGGTGGATTTGATGCACCAAACTGGTCAGCGCGCGTATCGTTTGCCAATCTTCCGGACGAGGCTTATGCGAAAATCGGTCGTGCTGTCAGAGCTGTCGCTCGCGGTTATGTTCAGGCATATCGAGCCGCGCAAAATCAACCGTTGCACGGTAACACCAATCAGTGATTTGAAGCGCGCCTGCCCCGAAATGATCGCCGGCGCACAGATTGAGGTGTTTCACCATATTCCCGGCGAAACCAGCGTGCCAGATTGGAACATGTCCCAAAGCCGGTGGCGACAACGATTTCTGTAAGCGGGAGGCTTGTATGCTCCAACAATTGCCGGGCACGTTCGATTCGCAAGGCGCGATAGGCCGTAAGCGGCCCCGAACCTGTCAGATCCAGAAAACGCCGCTGCAGTTTTCGAGTGGAGACGCCCAATTGTTCCGCTAACTCGCCTATCTTCAGTGGCTCTTCCAAATGCTGACGCATAATGTCCAGACAACCTGCGATCAATCGATCCCCCTGCGCACGTTGCACCAACGACAACGAGACCTTGCTTTGTTGCTGGCGCGGGTCAGCGCTCAAGCCCAGATAGTCACTCAAGGCGCTGGCGGTGAATTGGCCGTGGTCCTCGCCGACAAACTCGAGTAGCAGCCGCAGGGCAGCAAAACTGCTAACGGCAGTACAGACAGACCCGGACGTTGCAGAATGTGCACCGGGAACACGCTCCACCAATTGCTCTTCAGCCGCAGCCGCGGCGAAATTGGGGTGAATGGCAACGGAATATCGTTCCTGCAATCCGGTGTCGCATAACAAAAAGATCGCACCGCCAATCAAAACTGACCTGTTTGCGAGTCGTAGAATCTGATGTATTCGATTTCGTTCGTCCGAAGTCAGATGCCAGCGATCATGAATATCCCCGAGAAAAATAACTGTGCGATTGGCCCAGTAACGGGCATCCTCCGCAGGTTGTGCCGAAAGCTTTCTCACGGAAATCTCGTATGGCGCGCCTTTTACCAGTTCGTTCGCAGCTCCAAAAAGGTCAACGACAATCTGAGCAGAAGCCTCTGTCGCGCTAGTTGGCACAATAACGTCAATTGCAGTCATTCGAGAACTCGACACCACGAGTCCGCGTACCGGAGCCGAAGTTTGTGGATTTGATGCACAATAGAACACATTGCCCTCCATTTAGCGGAAGTTGC
>NZ_JBXWQW010000037.1:0-42889 GCF_059612585.1 Ruegeria sp. YKSF57
GTGCTCGGCCGAGATTTCGGCACCCACTTCGATCAGGCCATCTTCAGAGACGCGGAACTCGGCCAGCTTGCGCTTGGGTTCGACCTTGGCAGCGGCGTAGTGGCCGCGCATGGCCTTCGAGGTGCGTTTTGCCTTGGCGGCACCAGCGCCCAGCTGAACAGCGGTATAGCCGTCCTTGTCAGCGGTGCGCTGTGCAACGACCTGCAGGCCGTCCAGGTGAAGAACGGTCACAGGGATCTGCTTGCCGTCTTCCATGAACAGGCGGGTCATGCCAACTTTTTTTGCGATAATACCGGAACGCATATTAAATACCCTCCGATCTTACGACTGCAGCTTGATCTCGACGTCCACACCAGCAGCGAGGTCGAGCTTCATCAGCGCATCAACGGTCTGGGGGGTCGGATCAACGATGTCGAGAAGACGCTTGTGGGTGCGGATCTCGAACTGGTCGCGGGATTTCTTGTCAACGTGAGGGCCACGGAGAACCGTGAACTTCTCGATCTTGTTCGGCAGCGGGATCGGGCCGCGCACGTTCGCACCGGTCCGCTTGGCAGTGTTGACGATCTCTTGCGTGCTGGCATCCAGAACGCGATAGTCAAATGCCTTCAGCCGAATACGGATATTTTGGCTTTGCATAGTAACAGCCTTTTATCAGGCGTTGGGGTTGAGAGGAGGACAGACGCGCATCGCCAACCCTCTTCGAACCCAAAAGGCGGGAATCACCCCGCCTTGACGTTCTTGCTGAGAACTCGCGCGTGATAGTGGGGTTGGTGGGGTTTGGCAAGGGGGAAATGGAATCTGAGTAAGTCGAACTGTTGTTACTTACGCATGCCAGAAATTACTCGGCGCATTAACTCCAAGAACTGGGTTTGTTCCTCGGGGTTAAGAACAGTTAGAGCTTGCATATTTACGTTCTGGGCTGACTGGTAGGCATCATTGCGAAGAGCTGCGGCTTTTTCAGTCAACCATATCAATTGAACCCTAGCATCAGCGGGGTTTTTGGCCCTCTTTATCAAACCGTCCCGCTCCATTCGACTAAGAGTATTAGCAAGGGTTGCCTGCTCAACATCAATTTTGCTCAGCAGGTCTTTTTGGGATACGCCGTCCTTCAGCCAAAGCTCAAGCAAGATTGGGAACTGCCCTACTACGATACCCAAAGGGGAAATACGCTGCTGCAATTCTCTGGCAAACAGGCGAGCCATGTGATTGACCAAATATCCAGCTGAATCTTCTTTGTCGAACCCCATATGATCAATTTACTCTTGCATAGCTAGCTATGCAATATTATATAGCTTGCTATACTTTAATTGCCAAAAGGAGACCGAGATGGCGCGCATTGAAGAGTTGGACAATATCGCAACCCTAAGTGATCAGATGGAAACTAATGAAGGTCCTGTTGTTCTGATTAACTTGTTTACAGTTGACGCTAACGACGAAGAGGCCTTGTTGACCGCATGGACTCATGACGCCAACTTTATGAAATCTCAACCGGGGTATATCTCAACCCAACTTCACAAAGGCATCGCCAACAGTTCGACCTTTGTGAATTATGCCGTTTGGCAAGACGTCAAGAGCTTTCGCGACGCTTTTACCAATCCTGAATTCCAGCGTCGCATAGCTGATTACCCAGAAAGCGCAGTAACGCGACCCCACCTTCTGCGAAAATTATCCGTTGACAATCATTGCGTTGCATAGTGCCAGAATCAACGGTGACACATGTTTCGGGTAATCCACCCCATCGCCGGAGTTGTTGGATTTTTAACAATCCTTGCATTCTGGACCTCCACGCTAATTAGCGATCTATTCACGTCTCACTCGACCGTTGCCGTCGTTAAATCCATGATCGTAAACGGCTTGTTTCTACTTATTCCTGCTATGGCAATCGTAGGTGCAACCGGGATGTCGATGGGGCGTCGTCGTAAAGACGCTCCGGCATTGGCAAAAAAGAAAAGAATGCCGTTCATCGCTGCAAACGGCTTGCTCATCCTTGTTCCTGCCGCGCTTTATCTGAACGCAAAAGCTGCTGCGGGGTCTTTCGATACTAGCTTTTACTTAATCCAAGTTATCGAATTGATCGCCGGGGCGACAAACCTGACATTAATGGGGATGAGCATACGTGACGGTCGCGCTATGGCTGCGCGAAGACGTGGGCTTTCTTAGAAATAGCTATCACGTTTCAAAAAAGAAAAAGGGCGCCCCGAGGGGCGCCCTTTCTTTGGATATTCGCTGGTGCGGATTATTCAATAATCTTCGACACGACGCCGGCACCGACGGTGCGGCCGCCTTCGCGGATGGCGAAGCGCAGGCCGTCTTCCATCGCGATGGGCGCGATCAGCTCGACGGTGAAGCCGACGTTGTCGCCCGGCATAACCATCTCGGTGCCAGCCGCCAGAGTCACGGTGCCGGTCACGTCAGTGGTCCGGAAGTAGAACTGCGGACGGTAGTTCGCGAAGAACGGGGTGTGACGGCCGCCCTCTTCCTTGGTCAGGATATAGGCTTCGGCTTCGAACTTGGTGTGCGGGGTCACCGAACCCGGCTTGCACAGCACCTGGCCACGCTCGACCGCTTCACGGTCGATGCCGCGCAGCAGCGCGCCGATGTTGTCGCCCGCCTCGCCACGGTCCAGCAGCTTGCGGAACATTTCCACACCGGTGCAGGTGGTGGTCTGGGTGTCCTTGATGCCCACGATCTCGATCGAGTCGCCGACATTGATCACGCCACGCTCGACACGGCCGGTCACCACGGTGCCGCGGCCCGAGATCGAGAACACGTCCTCGATCGGCATCAGGAAGGGCTGGTCGACAGCACGTTCCGGGGTCGGGATGTACTCGTCAACCGCGGCCAGCAGTTCGCGGATCTTGTTCTCGCCAATCTCCGGATCGCGGCCTTCCATCGCGGCCAGCGCCGAACCTGCGACGATCGGAATGTCGTCGCCGGGGAATTCGTACGAGCTCAGCAGCTCGCGGACTTCCATTTCCACCAGCTCCAGCAGCTCCTCGTCATCGACCTGGTCGACCTTGTTCAGGAACACGACCAGCGCAGGAACGCCGACCTGACGCGCCAGCAGGATGTGCTCGCGGGTCTGCGGCATCGGGCCGTCGGCGGCGTTCACAACCAGGATCGCGCCGTCCATCTGCGCCGCACCGGTGATCATGTTCTTGACATAGTCGGCGTGGCCGGGGCAGTCGACGTGGGCATAGTGGCGCGCGTCGGTCTCGTATTCCACGTGGGCGGTCGAGATGGTGATCCCGCGGGCCTTCTCTTCCGGCGCGCCGTCGATCTGGTCATACGCCTTGAAGTCGCCGAAATACTTGGTGATCGCCGCCGTCAGCGTCGTCTTGCCGTGGTCAACGTGGCCGATCGTGCCGATGTTGACGTGCGGTTTGTTACGCTCAAACTTTTCCTTTGCCATTCCTCAGGCGCCCTTTTGTGGTTTGGGGGACCCTTGGTCCCGGTTTCCTCTGCGCGCGCGGAATATTTGGTTCAAAGGGGAAAATCAAGCGCATCCTGCAAGAAAGGCGGGCAAATGCCCCGTTTTATTCCGCCTCGGCGACCGCCTCGCCATCGACCGGTTCGGGACGCTTGTCGAACCAGCCGTTCTTGCGGTGCTCGTCGGCGAACCACTCTTCCACCCGGTCAGCCACTTTCAGAGCCAGCCCGCTCATCTGCTCTTCCTTGGTGCGGGCATTGCCCGATCCCACCAGAGCGCTTTCGCTGGTGGTATCTTCGAGAACCTGCATCTGGTGCGCCTTGGCCAGATATTCCTTCTTGCCGACGTCATAGACATTCACCAGAACGATGGCCGTGCTCTTGGGGTTATAGATCACCGGCACGCCCGGCGGCGCCAGCATGTACCCTTCGAGGCTGATGCCGATATCGTATTCCTGCGACCCTTCGTATCGGCCCAACCGGATATCGACCGCCTTCTGGATCGCATCGGTCCATTCCTTGGGCGTCGCATCGCGCGAGATCGGCCCCTGCACCGCCTTGTCCGCATAGGCATAGTTGACCCGCAACTTGAACTCGCCCAACTCTTCGGGCGCTTCATCCACCAGCGTTTCGGTACAGGCGCCAAGCAGGGTCAGGCCTGCGACAACGGTCAGGATGCGGATCATTGCGTCTTCTCGATAAGCCTCGGTTTCAACCGATGTATCGCACCCATGCCGCCCATGCCAAGCCGTATCGGCCCGTTATTGCAACTTCCGGCCATCGGATCAGGAAAACTTGTAATCACGCGGGAAGCCATAGGGCGGTTTCTTGCCGACACCGGCACGTTTCGACAACCATTGACCAAGGTCCGGCTCGTGCCGCGTCTTGTCCCCGCCCATCGACCATTTCAACCCATCGGCCCAGTTGAACGTGGTCAGGTCGCTCAGCCCACCATCCAGCTCCAGCGTCCCCTGACGACCCCGCGCCATGTTGTATTTCTGCAGCCGCACGCCCTTGCCGCGCGTCATCTCGGGCAGGTCGCCGATCGGGAAGACCAGGAACTTGCCATTCTGCGACACCACCGCCACGTGATCACCTTCGACCGGCTTGCAGATCAACGCCCGTTCGTCGTCCTTGACGTTCAGCACCTGCTTGCCCGCGCGCGTCTGCGCCACCACGTCCTCTTCGGGCACCATGAAACCGTTGCCCGCATCCGAGGCCACCAACAGCTTGCGCCCCGGCTTGTGGATCAGGATATCGACGATCTGCGCCTCGTTCGGCAGGTCCACCATCAGGCGCAGCGGCTCGCCCATGCCGCGCCCACCGGGCAGATTGGCGGCGCTGAGGGTGTAGAACCGCCCGTTCGAGGCGAACACCAGCAGCCGGTCGGTGGTTTCCGCGTGAAAGATGAAACGCGGGCCGTCGCCATCCTTGAACTTCAATTCGCGGGTCAGGTCGATATGGCCGGTCATCGCGCGGATCCAGCCCATCTGGGAACAGACGACCGTGATCGGTTCGCGGTCGATCATCGCCTCCAGCGGCACTTCTTCGACCTCGCCTGCTTCGGCGAACCGCGTGCGGCGCGCACCGCCTTCATACTCCTTGCCAAAGGTCTTTTTCGTCTCTTTCAACTGTTCGGCAATACTGGCCCATTGCAGGCCTTCGTCGGCCAGCAGGTCCTCAAGCCCGGCGCGCTCCTCCATCAACGCATCCCGCTCGCGCACCAGCTCCATCTCTTCCAGGCGGCGCAGGCTGCGCAGACGCATGTTGAGGATCGCCTCGGCCTGCACCTCCGACAACTCGCCCTCGCCCCGCGCCGGAGCGATATAGTCGGCCTCGCTGGTGGCGCGGGCGTGATCAACGCCCCAGTTCTCGCGCATCAGCGCGGCCTTGGGGTCGTCGTCGTAACGGATGATATCGATCACCCGGTCGAGGTTGAGGAAGGCAACGATAAAGCCCTCCAATACTTCCAGCCGGTGGTCGATCTTGGCCATACGGTGGCGCGACCGGCGCAGCAACACCTCTTGCCGGTGATCAAGGAAGGCGCGCAGCACCTCCTTCATCGAGCAGACCTTGGGCGTCACGCCGTCGATCAGCACGTTCATGTTCAGGCTGAACCGCACCTCAAGATCCGAGTTGCGATAGAGCATGCCCATCAGCACCTCGGGGTCCACGTTCTTGGAGCGTGGCTCGAGGATCAGGCGAATATCGTCGGCGGATTCATCGCGCACATCGGCGAGGATCGGGATTTTCTTGGTCTGGATCAGTTCCGCGATCTTTTCGATCAGCTTGGATTTCTGAACCTGATAGGGAATCTCGGTGACGATGATCTGCCACTGACCCCGGCCCAGATCCTCGACTTCATATTTGCAGCGCAACCGGAACGAACCGCGCCCGGTGCGATAGGCCTGCGCGATATTCTCGGCCGGCTCGACAATGACACCACCCGTCGGAAAATCCGGCCCCGGCACATAGTTCAATAATGTGTCGTCGCGCGCGTCCGGTGTCTTGATCAGATGCAGACAGGCATCACACAGCTCCGCGATGTTGTGCGGCGGGATATTCGTCGCCATCCCCACCGCGATACCGCTGGCGCCGTTGGCAAGCAGGTTGGGGAACTGTGCGGGCAGCACAACAGGTTCGGTCAGCGTGCCATCATAGTTGTCGCGGAAATCGACAGCGTCCTCGTTCAACCCTTCCAGCAGCGCTTCGGCCACGATGGTCATCCGCGCCTCGGTATAGCGCGAGGCTGCCGGGTTATCGCCGTCGATATTGCCGAAATTCCCCTGCCCGTCGACCAGCGGATAGCGGACGTTGAAATCCTGCGCCAGACGCGCCATCGCGTCATAGATCGCGGCATCGCCGTGCGGGTGATAGTTGCCCATCACGTCGCCTGAAATCTTGGCAGACTTTCGGAAACCTCCGGTTGCGCTGAGTCGCAACTCTCTCATCGCATAGAGGATTCGTCGGTGAACCGGCTTCAACCCGTCCCGCGCATCGGGCAGAGCCCGGTGCATGATGGTGGACAGCGCATAAGTCAGATAGCGCTCGCCAATCGCGCGGCGCAGCGGTTCTGCCACCTCTGACCCGCCTTCGGGGGTCTCCATATTGGGGTCGTCAACGATATCGTTCATAGATGATGTGATACGACGCAAAGACACGCTGGTAAAGCAAGCAGAGCGCATTTTGCTGGGGACAAGTCGGTCTTTTGCAACAAGGGGGAGGTAACCGGCGGATTTTCCCCGTTTTTCGACTCAGGGGTGAATTTATGCTAGGCTTTCATCCATAGACTCACTGCAAATTTTTGCTTTAACGATTTCCTGGGGGATGCGCCATGACGCGCCTGATTGTTCTGACTTTCGCCTTTCTGGGCTGGGCCTTTTATGAAATGAGCGGCGGCGCTGATTTCGAACCGCGCGGCGTACGCGCCCCGGAACCCGAACGCGTTGCCACGGCGCGGCCTGCAGAACCAAAATCGCTGGTCTTCCCGATCAACGCCGAGGAGCTGGTCACCAAGGCGGCGCTGGGTCAGGTCAAGACCGTTCAGGCCCCACAGGACACGGAAATCACGCTCTCGGCCGAAGAATCCCGCGCACTGCTGTCGCAGGCCTCGTTCGGGGTAAATGCGAATGGCTCCCTGTTCCAGACACAAGACGCCCCCATCACCCTCGCCTCGCTGCAGGAGGGCGCGACCGGAATGCGTCAGGACGTGGCCCCATCCGAGCCTGAGATAGTTCAGCCCGCCGAACCGGCGGAACCTTCCCGAGACATTCGCGAAATCACCGGCGCGCGCGTGAACATGCGCAGCGGTCCGGGCACCATCTATCCCGTGATCTCGCGCCTCACGATCGGACATCAGGTCGAAGTGCTCGACGATTCGGGAACCGGCTGGCTGCGCCTGCGCGTGTTGCCCGAGCAACATATGGGCTGGATTTCCACCTCACTGATCAGCAAAAAGTCAAACTGACGTCAGGCGGCATTGCCCCGCAGGGAACCTCGCAATAGCTATTGGCGAAGTTCATCGTTGGGATTGCCATGCAGAAATCCATTCTCATCACGGGTTGCTCCTCTGGTATCGGTCTGGACGCGGCGCACGGTATGCGCGCAAGGGGCTGGCGGGTCTTCGCGTCGTGCCGGCAACAGCGGGATTGCGACCGCCTGCGGGCGCAGGGCTTCGACAGCCCGCGAATCGACTACACCGACGCCGACAGCATCCGTACCGGGCTGCTTGAGGTGCTCGACGCCACCGGCGGCACGCTGGACGCGCTGTTCAACAACGGCGCACACGGCCTGCCCGGCGCGGTCGAGGACGTCCCGCTGGACGGTCTGCGCCACATTTTCGAGACCAACGTTTTTGGCTGGCACGAGCTGACCCGGCAGGTGATTCCGGTCATGCGGGCGCAGGGGCACGGGCGAATCGTTCAGAACTCCTCGGTGCTGGGCCTCGTCGCCTTCCCGTGGCGCGGCGCCTATGTCGCCACCAAATACGCGGTCGAGGGGCTCAGCGACACGCTGCGGCTGGAATTGCGCGACACCGGCATCAAGGTGATCCTGATCGAACCCGGCCCGATTACGTCGAAACTGCGCGAGAAAGCGATCCCCGTCTTCGAACGCTTCATCGA
The DNA here is from genome assembly GCF_059612585.1 of Ruegeria sp. YKSF57. NCBI lineage: Bacteria > Pseudomonadati > Pseudomonadota > Alphaproteobacteria > Rhodobacterales > Roseobacteraceae > Ruegeria > Ruegeria sp. YKSF57. The sequence goes on from NZ_JBXWQW010000037.1 coordinate 8,052, forward strand.
CTGGGAAAACTCCGCCCTGCGCGACAAATACGAAAACTCACTACTCAAAAGGCTTTACGAAGGGAAAGGGCCTGACCGTTTCGAACTCCCCGCCTCGGCCGTCACAGAAAAACTGGCCCACGCAGTCAGCGCGAAATATCCCCGCGCCCGTTACTACGTGACCACGCCAACATATATCGCCGGATATCTGCGCCGGGTGCTGCCGACCGGGGCGGTCGATCGCATTCTCTCCCGCGTCTGAAGCGAAATTACCGGTTCGCTTTTTGGCCCAACCCGGCTAGATCAGGCCGAACGCAACCTCAAACGCGCAAGGGGGCTTCATGGACCTTCTCATGGTGATCTTGCTTTTGGCGATGGCGGCCGTGGTCGTCGTTCTGATCCTTGGTATCGCCAATTTCGGCAAAAGCGGCGCCGACGCCGCCATGCGATCCAACAAGATGATGCGCCTGCGCATCCTGTTCCAGTTCATCGCGGTGGTTCTGATCGTGCTCTTCGTCTATCTGCGCGGACAGGGGGGATAACCGATGGTCGTCCTGAACAAGATCTACACCCGCACCGGCGACGGCGGCAAAACTGCCCTTGGCAACGGCGAACGGGTCGCGAAATACTCGGGCCGCGTTGCCGCCTATGGCACGGTGGACGAGTTGAATGCCTTTGTCGGCGTTGCCCGGCTCGAGGCCGCAGGCGACATCGACGCCGCCCTGTCGCGCATTCAGAACGACCTGTTCGATCTGGGCGCCGACCTGTGCCGCCCGGACATGGACAAGGATGCCGAAGCTGAATACCCGCCTCTGCGCATGATCCAAAGCCAGATTGAACGGCTGGAGGCGGAAATCGACGCGATGAACACCGACCTGCAACCGCTGCGCAGTTTCATCCTGCCCGGCGGCTCGCGGCTGGCAGCCCAGCTGCATGTCTGCCGCACCGTGTCGCGGCGGGCCGAACGACTGGCGGTGGAGCTTTCGAACATGGAACCGGTGAACGAGGCCGCGGTGAAATACCTCAACCGCCTCAGCGACTGGTTTTTCGTCGCAGCGCGCGTCGCCAATAATGGTGGCAAGGACGACGTTCTTTGGGTTCCGGGTGCAAACCGCTGACGCAAAGGCGGCTTCGACACGAAACTTTGTTGCGCCTTATCGCCGCAAATTCGCGAAACGCGACGTCTCAAGACCATGACGTGACGATTTTGCTCTGTTGCGACGTGGCATGACTCGTTATCTAACGCGGCGAGAGCATTGGTGGAGTCGCAACGCGGCTTGCCGTTTTGTAAGGAGAAAACGCAGAGATGAAGGTACTTGTGCCTGTCAAGCGCGTGATTGACTACAACGTGAAGGTTCGCGTGAAAGCGGACGGAAGCGGAGTTGATCTCGCCAATGTCAAAATGTCGATGAACCCGTTCGACGAGATCGCAGTCGAAGAGGCCATCCGCCTGAAGGAAAAAGGTCAGGCTGACGAGGTCGTGGCCGTTTCGATCGGCGTCAAGCAGGCGCAGGAAACCCTGCGCACCGCGCTGGCCATGGGCGCCGACCGCGCCATTCTGGTTGTCGCCGCCGATGACGTGCACACCGATATCGAACCGCTGGCCGTCGCCAAGATCCTCGCCAAGGTTGTCGAGGAAGAGCAGCCCGGCATCGTTCTCTGCGGCAAGCAGGCAATCGACAACGACATGAACGCAACCGGGCAGATGTTGTCGGCCCTGTTGGGCTGGTCGCAGGGCACCTTTGCCTCGGAACTGGACATCGAAGGCGACAGCGCGAAAATCACCCGCGAGGTTGACGGCGGTCTGCAGACCATCAGCGTCAAGATGCCGACAATCGTGACCGTTGACCTGCGCCTGAACGAACCGCGCTATGCGTCGCTGCCCAACATCATGAAGGCCAAGAAAAAGCCGCTGGACGAGAAAACCGCCGCCGATTTCGGCGTCGACGTCACGCCGCGCCTCGAGATCGTCAAGACCGAAGAGCCGCCGGCACGCGCCGCTGGCATCATCGTCGGCTCGGTGGACGAACTGGTTTCGAAACTGAAAGAAGCGGGGGCTGTGTAATGGCTGTTCTTCTCCTTGCCGAAGTCAACAATGGCGAACTGAGCGTCGACGCCACCGCCAAGGCCGTGAGTGCCGCGAAAGCTCTGGGTGACATCACCGTGCTGGCCGCTGGTGCATCAGCCGCCGCCGCGGGCGAAGCAGCCGCCAGGATCGAAGGTGTGTCCAAGGTGCTGGTTGCCGAAGACGCGTCGCTGGGCCACCGCCTGGCCGAATCCACCGCAGCCCTGATCGTGTCGCTGGCCGATGGGTACGAGCATATTGTGGCCCCTGCCACCACCGACGCCAAGAACGTGATGCCGCGCGTTGCGGCCCTGCTGGACGCGATGGTGATCTCGGATGTCTCGGGCGTGGTTGACGGCTCGACCTTCGAACGCCCGATCTATGCGGGTAACGCGATCCAGACCGTCAAGTCGTCGGACGCCAAAAAGGTTGTCACCATCCGCACCTCGACTTTCGACGCCGCTGGCGAAGGCGGCTCGGCCCCGGTCGAAACCATTTCGGTTGGCGAAAACCCCGGCCTGTCGTCCTGGGTCGAGGACAAGGTTGCTGCCAGCGACCGTCCGGAACTGACCTCGGCCGGCATCGTCGTCTCGGGCGGCCGTGGCGTTGGCTCGGAAGAAGACTTCAAACTGATCGAAGGTCTGGCCGACAAGCTGGGCGCAGCCGTTGGCGCCTCGCGCGCGGCGGTCGACTCGGGCTATGCACCGAACGACTGGCAGGTGGGTCAGACCGGCAAGGTCGTCGCCCCCAACCTCTATGTCGCAGTGGGCATCTCGGGCGCGATCCAGCACCTGGCCGGCATGAAGGACTCCAAGATCATCGTCGCGATCAACAAGGACGAAGAAGCACCGATTTTCCAGGTTGCCGATTTCGGCCTCGTCGCCGACCTGTTCCAGGCCGTCCCGGAACTGACCGAAAAGCTGGGCTGAAACGGCTCTGGCAGAAATTCAAAGGCCCGCCCAACCGGCGGGCCTTTTTCATTGCAGGTCCATCACCGCACGATACAGCCTGTCAGCGATGATCTGATGCGTTGCCGGACCGATCAAATGCTCCGCCATCGGTTGCTGCAATGTTCCGAACAGGGCATCCGCCAGTTCCTCGGAATCGCCGCAGGTACGCACCGGCACCTCGACCACCGTCGCGCAAAACCCATTCAGTTGCGCCACCATCGCCTCATCGACCAGATATGGCTCCGGCTCGTCACTGGCATCGTCCGAGCTTTCATAGCGCAGCCAGAGCGAGAGTGCGGGAACTTCGATTCCGGTCAGGAAACGTCTCATCCGCTCGACCCAGCCCTCCTGAAGATCCTGCTTTACGACTTCGAACCGCGCATCATCCTGCGCTCGCAATGTATCCAGAAGATGCCGTGTGAAATGGATCTCGGCAAAGTCGACCTCGGGGTACAAATCTCTCAAGTCTTCCGATGGCTCCAGGAACCTGTCGTTTCGGCGCGGGTGCACGCGATAAAGCCGGTTCGACAGCACCTGAACGCCCGGCAACTGGACCACGCAAAACGACGCCTCATTGATCCGCGCCCGAACGAAGGGAGTGGCGGCCAGCGCTTCGAACCCACAGCTGACAGACCCCAGATTGACACAAGGTTGACCCAGCCGTTTTTCCAGCAAGGCGGGGAATGGCTCCTGTACAAATCGTCCAAAGGTCTCTGTTCCACCGGTACAAATCGCACAGTTCGCGCCAAATTCCCGTTTGGGCCCCCGAAAATGGAGCCCCCCCGCCTCGTATTGGCAACTCGGATCCTCCGGCGCATTCACACCCAATCTGTCAAAGCCCATGTTCATCACCCTTGTTTTCTTCACCCGACCGACACCATGACGCCGCAGGCCTTGCAAAAGTTTTAATGCGCGCATTTGAAGCAAAAGCAGTGCTTCACCCCCTCTTGCCGCCGCCCCCACCCTGCCGGTAATGTCCACGTAACCCGCGAGAAAGGCACCACAGAGATGGACATCAAAACGGTCGGAGTGATTGGCGCAGGCCAGATGGGAAACGGCATCGCGCACGTCATGGCGCTGGCCGATTACGAGGTGCTGCTGACCGATGTCAGCCAGCAGGCACTGGATCAGGCCATCGAGACGATCGAGGCAAATATGGCCCGTCAAGCCTCGCGCGGAAAAATATCCGACGACGACATGCAAGCAGCGCTAAAACGCATCAAAACCACGCTAAACCTACCCGATTTGGGCCAAACCGATCTGGTGATCGAGGCCGCGACCGAGCGCGAAGCAATCAAGCAAGCGATCTTTGAAGATCTGCAACCGCACTTGTTACCCCATACGATCCTGACGTCGAACACCTCGTCGATTTCGATCACACGTCTGGCCAGCCGCACCGACCGGCCCGAGCGGTTCATGGGTTTCCATTTCATGAACCCGGTTCCCGTGATGCAACTGGTCGAACTGATCCGCGGCATCGCCACCGACGAACAAACCTTCAGTGCATGCAAAGCGGTGGTGGACAAGCTGGGCAAAACGGCCGCCAGCGCCGAAGATTTTCCCGCCTTCATCGTCAACCGCATCCTGATGCCGATGATCAACGAAGCGGTCTATACGCTTTACGAAGGCGTCGGCAGCGTGCAGTCCATCGACCAATCGATGAAGCTGGGCGCCAATCATCCAATGGGTCCGCTGGAACTGGCCGACTTTATCGGCCTCGATACATGCCTTGCGATCATGAACGTGCTGCACGAAGGACTGGCGGATACCAAGTATCGTCCCTGTCCCTTGCTCACCAAATATGTCGAGGCCGGTTGGCTTGGCCGCAAGACCGAACGCGGGTTCTATGACTATCGCGGGGAAGTTCCGGTTCCGACCAGATAACCGGAACCGGTCAGCCGCCCTTCACAAGGCCCATGGTGTGATCCCTCAACCAGGCCATAAACCCGCGCGGGTCTTTTTCCAGCAGCTCCATGTCCTCATCCGGGATTGGATGGCCGATAACCGGGGCCTGCGGTTTCTTGCAGGATCGCACGATCTCGTGCAGCAAAAGACCCTGACGCAGGATCGGCGAGACCTGGCAGGCGATCTGATAGGCGCGCGAATTGCGCCCCGGGAAATAGATGGGGACCACGCGCGCCTTTGATCGGCGGATCATTTGTGCGGTAAAGACGTTCCATTCCCGTTCAATTGCAGGGCCGAACCAGTTGTCGGATGACATCACGACGCCCGACGGGAACAGCGCCACGACGCCGCCTTCCTTCAAGTGCGTCATCGCCTTGGCCCGCATCTCGATCATCTTGGACTGCGCTTCGGGATCGTGCGGGAAAGGCACCGGGATCATGAACGAGGTCGCCGCCTCATCCAGCCCGGTCAGTACCGATCGGGTCAGAATTCGATAATCTTGCCGAACCCGCCCAATCAACTCGGCCAGAATCATGCCGTCAACCATGCCGTGTGGATGGTTAGCGACAACGACAACCGGCCCTTTTTTCGGGATGCGCGCTATCTGCTCGTCCGGGGTCAACAGATCGATCCCCATCACTTCAAGCGCACCGCCCCAAAACCTCTGGCCGCGATATTGCTCGTTCTTCTTCTCGAACTTGCTGACCATCCGCAAAATCGTCAGCTTGCCCGTGAACCATTCGATGGCTCGAATGGCCGTTGCCGTCCACAGATCATCAAACGAGTTGGCATAGGTCAAGGTTCTACGGTCGTAGATTTCGCCCTGTTCAGTGGCCCCATCAACCACAGGGTCGACTTTGCTGTTGTGCGCGGTTTCCGCCAAGTCTTGGTCTTCCCGTTCTTCACGTCGCAAAGCGCGGCGCGCTCAGTACCCTTCGCCGAACTTGTCGTTCACCAGGGACTCCAACGCTTCCGCCAACGCCTCAGCATCAGGTCCGGACGTCTCAACGTCAATAGTTGTTCCGTTCGACGCTGCCAACATCAAAAGGCCCATGATACTGTCGCCCGAGGCGGAAAGTCCGTCTTTTGACACTTCTGCCGTAGCGTCAAACCCTTCAACAACCTCAACCAGCTTGGCCGAGGCGCGCGCGTGCAGGCCTTTTTCATTTACAATCTTTAAACTTCGCGTCGCCATTTCAATCTGTCCAGGTTCAATCGAGGGTCACATTTTTGGTGTTTATGTATTTTCTGCCCGCTTCCATGGCCTGCCGGACGGCATCCCCCACGGGCAGGTGTCGGCTTTTGGCCAGTTTGATCAGCATCGGCAAATTTGCGCCATATAGGATTCGCCGATCCTGAGGCGCACAGGCCCGCAAGCTGAGGTTCGAAGGACTGCCGCCGAACAGGTCGGTGACCACGACAACCCCGTCGCCAGTATCCACCTCATCGGCGGCGGCACAGATCTCGCGTTGTTTTTCGTCGCGATCATGATCCGCCTCGATAGAGATCGCGGCCAATCCAGGCTGCTTGCCCACGACATGCTGCATCGCGGCCAGATACTCCTTGGCCAGCCCCCCATGTGCTACGATTACGATCCCGATCAACCCGGTCTTACCTTCGCTGCGCGACGTTCCATTTCGCGGTGCCTAATTGACACCTGCTGCCCCTTTTCTGCAAGGGCCTTTGCAACAGCTTCCGCTAATGCGACTGAACGGTGTTGTCCACCAGTACAGCCAAAGGCCACCGACAGATGCGCCTTGCCTTCCGCCCGAAAGGCCGGAAGAAGCGTCCAAAGGAGGTCGACCACGCGCTCGAAAAACGGGGCATAGTTCGGGTCGGTCGCGACATAGGTGGCAACATCCGCGTTGCGACCGTCGGCGGCCCTCAACTCAGGCTTCCAATAGGGATTGGCCAGAAACCGACAATCGAACACCATATCGAGTCCCCGCGGCAGGCCGCGTTTATAGGAAAAGGATTCGATGGATACCGCCAAATGCCGCCCTTCCTCTGGTGCGAACCACCTTTCCACCTCTTCTCGCAACTGATGGATATTCAGGTTGCTTGTATCGATCAGAGAATCTGCAATTTCGCGAATTGGTTGCAGCACCTCCAACTCTTGCAGGATACCCGCCTCGGGGCTGGCACCGGGCGCAAGCGGGTGACGTCGGCGGGTCTCGGAGAACCGGCGCAGCAGAACTTCTTCGCTGCAATCCAGATACAGCGTCGTCAGATCGATACTTTCCATCCGGCCCAGCCGTTCGATCAGTTCCAGAAACCCGATGGTCGAGAAATCGCGGTTCCGCGCGTCGATGCCCAGCGCCATAGGACGCGACTGCTCCCCCCCGTCCAGAAGCCGCGTCAGCAATCCCATGGGCAGATTGTCGATGGCTTCGAACCCCAGATCTTCCAACACATGGATAGCGGTCGAACGGCCCGCTCCGGATGGTCCCGTGACCAACACGATACGTTGCTGCGGAGTCATTTGCTGGGCCATTCCGGGTCGACACGCCCTATCTTGAGAAGTTGCATCAGAGATGGAGCGAAGTGTGGGGCCTTGACAGCTCGAAGCAAGGGCACAGATTGCCTCAGCACCCGGACCGTCCTGTGTTCGGGGAAACGATCTTCTTCGATCTGATCCAGATCCACCACGTAAGCCAACGGTACCGACCCGGTCGGCGGACATCGGATCAGGCCGAGGCCGCGCGCCTCGATCAGGCCGGAAATGGCGGCAGGCGATTGCGCCAGAACCCGGTCGTTCTCCATTCGGAGTTCGACCTGATCATCGGCAACCAGTTCCGCGCCATATCCAACAAGAGTTAAGGCCAGTGACGACTTGCCGGATCCGGAGGACCCGACGATCAACAGCCCATTGCCACCGACCGCCACGCAACTTCCGTGGATCGTGGCATTGCGCTTTTCGGCCATGCGGGACAGCGCATCGACGCTCATAACTCAGATCGGTAGCGCCACGACAAAGCGGGCGCCAAGTGGGTCCGAGGTGACGTCGGCATCCGTGGGCCGGATGTTCTCGGCCCAGATGACGCCGCCATGGGCCTCGACGATTTGTTTCGAAATGGCCAGCCCCAGCCCAGAATTATTGCCGAAATGCTCCTCGGGACGCTGCGAATAGAACCGCTTGAAGATCTTTGTCAGCGCCTGATCGGGAATTCCAGGCCCGGTATCCTCGACCACGATCAGCACGCGGCCATCCCGACGCCGCGCCCAGACGCGAATGGCATCGCCTTCGCCACAGAAGGAAATCGCGTTGGTGATGAGGTTGACGAACACCTGCGCCAATCGCGCTTCCAGCCCCCGAATTGTAATGGGTTCGTTGGGCATGTCCGTTATATAATCTATCCCTTTCGAACGTGCGTCTTCGCCCAGGAACTGACCCAGGTTGTCAAGCATCGCAAGCATATCGAACGGTTCTTCGTCTTCTTTCACCAGTTCGGCATCCAGCCGCGATGCGTTTGATATGTCGCTGACCAGGCGATCCAGTCGACGCACATCGTGCTCGATGATCTCCAGCAGCTTTTCGCGCTGTTCTTCCTTCTTGACCACGCGCAACGTGCCAACCGCCGATTGCAGACTGGCGAGCGGATTCTTGATTTCGTGCGAAACATCCGCAGCAAACTGTTCGTTGCCCTCGATCCGGTTATAGAGCGCCGCCACCATGCCGCGCAGTGCACGACTGAGCCGGCCGATCTCATCCGGCCGCGCGCTCAGATCCGGTATGCGGATACGCCCGGGGTTGATGCGCTGGTTGTGATGATCGTTGCCCATCTCGGCGGCCTCGGCCAGATCGGCAAGCGGGTTGGCGATTGTGGAAGCCAACACCAGGCTGAGGCCGACCGAAACCAGCAGCGCGACAACGAACATCTGCAGGACACGTTCCTGTTCCTGCCGGGCCAGTGCGTCGATTTCTCCGGCTGGCCCGGCCATCGCCAGAACCGCAATTGTCTGCCCAACTCGCTGTATCGGAGTTGTGGCCACAATGACCGTTCCTCCTCGGGCGTCGGTAAGCGCCCTAACCCGAGAGCCGGACTCGACCGTTATGGGTACCATCGCGCCCACCTGCTCGGCCAGGTCCGGCGAGGGCCTTGACTGACTGCCATTCAGAATCGACGCCATGCCGTTCCAGACCGCGTTCAGACCATCACTGATGATTGTTGGCCCGGTGTCGAAACGGCTATTTAAAACAGTCGCGGGCAACTGGGTCGAGCCGCGCACCCACCCCGCCAGATCACCCAGAGGGTCGAAAACGAAAACCTCGACGCCATTACGAAGGCTCAAACCCGCCAGCGTCGCCTCGATATCAAGCTCGTCGCTGTCGTTGATCGTGGCTGGATCGCTGGCGATTCTGGCCTCGAATACGTCCCCGGCCAGTTCCGCTTCGCTGATCAGGGCACTTGCCCGCTGCAACACCTGGTCTTCGCGGGTGTCATCCAGCCATAAGAGCCCTGCAACCAGAATGATCAGGGCAATCAGGTTGAACGTGATAATCTTGCGCGCAAGTGTCGAGCTGTGCAGCGCCAGCAGGCGCCGCCGGGGACGGACAAAACGCATATCCGGTGAATTGGGATCAATCGGGATAACCCAATCGTCCCCAAGAACCACATCCCCGTCGCGTGGCCCGTTCGCTGATCCTGTGTCGCGCACGAGAATCCCTTCGCCTTCCCCCACAAAAGGGCGATTATTCTTCGTTGTATCTGTACCCTATTCCATACAGCGTTTCGATTGCCGAAAAATCCGAATCAGCCATACGCATTTTTTTGCGCAGGCGTTTGATGTGGCTGTCGATCGTGCGATCATCGACATAGACCTGATCGTCATAAGCGACATCCATCAGCTGATCGCGGCTCTTGACGAAACCCGGCCGCTGCGCCAGCGCTTGCAAAAGAAGGAATTCGGTCACCGTCAATGAAACATCCGTTCCCTTCCAACTGACCGCATGCCGCAACGGATCCATCCGTAGATGTCCGCGTTCCATCACCTTGGCGTCGCCATTGCCGACCTCGATCGCTTCACCCGAATTGGCCTCCTGCCGACGCAAAAGCGCACGAATCCGTTCGACCAGAAGGCGTTGCGAGAATGGCTTTTTCACATAGTCGTCCGCGCCCATTCTCAGGCCCAGAACCTCGTCTATTTCGTCGTCTTTCGACGTCAGAAAGATCACCGGCATCTGGGTTTTCTGGCGAAGCCGCTGAAGCAAATCCATGCCATCCATTCGTGGCATCTTGATATCCAGAACCGCCATGTCCGGCAGTCTCTTGTTGAAGGCATCCAGCGCCGCCTGCCCATCGTTATATGTTTCGACCTCGAACCCTTCGGCCTCGAGTGTCATGGATACGGACGTCAGAATATTTCTGTCGTCATCCACCAGTGCAATCTTTGACATTGGGAGTGCCCCTACTGCTCTACTGCTCAATCTTCGTAAGTTTTCATGCATTTTTGGCGTTTTTGTGACCACGAATCAATGCATATCTACGAATCACTTAAAAACTGTTGCTCAATTGGAGACAAAGAACCCTTAACCCGATTGAATCGATGCCACCTAATTGAGCGCTAAATACATGGTTGCGCTAAACCTCGCCTTGGTGGCGCTAACTGCGCCAAACCGTCCTGTTCATGCTCTAAACTAGCGTGATAAGACCCCCGCGACCGCCGGTCATTTCTGCCGGTAAACTGCCCCAAGAGCGCAAACGGCCAAGCGCGCCGCCGCGCCGCCATAGGAGAGAAATCGCATGACATCTGGACGGGTTAACCCGCAATTCCGCCTCGAGGATCAGGGCATCGAGGGTCTGGGCAATGTCTTTTACAACTTCATGGAACCGGCGCTGATCGAAGAGGCGTTGAAGCGTGGCGAAGGCACGCTGGGCAATGGCGGGGCTTTCCTGGTTACGACCGGGAAATTCACCGGGCGTTCCCCCAAGGACAAGCACGTCGTAAAGACCGAGAGCGTCGCGGAAAAGATTTGGTGGGAAAACAACGCCGAAATGAGTCCCGAAGGCTTTGACGCGCTCTATCTGGACATGCTCGAGCACATGAAGGGCCGCGATTATTTCGTGCAGGACCTCGTTGGCGGCGCCGACCCGACCTATTCGATCAACGTGCGCATGGTGACCGAGCTTGCCTGGCACAATCTGTTTATCCGTCACCTCCTGCGCCGCCCGGATCGCGAGGATCTGGACGAATTCACCGCTGATTTCACCGTGATCAACTGCCCCAGCTTCAAGGCGGACCCGAAAAAGCACAACTGCCGCAGCGAGACGGTGATTGCGCTGAACTTTGACCGCAAGCTGATCCTGATTGGCGGCACCGAATATGCGGGCGAGAACAAAAAATCGGTGTTTACCCTGCTGAACTACATGTTGCCGGAAAAAGGCGTGATGCCGATGCACTGTTCGGCCAACCACGCGGTTGGAAACCCGGTTGACACCGCCGTGTTCTTTGGCCTCAGCGGCACCGGCAAGACGACCCTGTCGGCAGATCCAGCGCGGGTTCTGATCGGTGACGACGAACATGGATGGTCGGATCGCGGCACCTTCAACTTCGAAGGTGGCTGCTATGCCAAGACCATCAACCTCAATGCCGAAGCCGAGCCGGAAATCTATGCGACCACCAAGAAGTTCGGCACCGTGATCGAAAACATGGTGTTCGACCCCGAAACCAAGAAGCTGGATTTCAACGATGACAGCCTGACTGCGAACATGCGCTGTGCCTATCCGCTGGAATACATCTCGAACGCGTCCAAATCAGCGCTTGGCGGGCACCCCAAGAACATCATCATGCTGACCTGTGACGCATTTGGTGTTCTGCCCCCGATCGCACGGCTGACCCCGGCGCAGGCCATGTACCACTTCCTGTCGGGCTTCACCTCGAAAGTGGCAGGAACCGAGCGTGGTGTGACCGAGCCGCAACCCACATTTTCAACCTGTTTCGGCGCCCCGTTCATGCCGCGCCGTCCCGAAGTTTATGGCAACCTGCTGCGCGACAAGATCGCTCAACACGGCGCCACCTGCTGGCTGGTCAACACCGGTTGGACCGGCGGTGCCTATGGCGTTGGCAGCCGGATGCCGATCAAGGCCACCCGCGCCTTGCTGACGGCCGCGCTGGACGGCTCACTGGCCGAAGCCGAGTTCCGCAAGGACGCCAATTTCGGCTTTGACGTTCCGGTTTCGGTACCGGGGGTGGCTGAGGTTCTTCTTGATCCGCGCCGCACATGGGACGATCAGGCCGCATTCGACAAACAGGCCGAAAAACTGGTTCAGATGTTCGCAGAGAATTTCGAACAATACCTGCCTTTCATCGACGAAGACGTCAAAGCCGTCGCAATCGGTTGAATAGGCCAGGCTGATTCTGCAACACCCCCTGTTCCGCACGGGGGGTGTTTTCGCTTAGCGAGAAACTTTCCAGGAAACTTCTACCCATAAGTGAAATCGCGAAATCGTGATCTTCACTGGCGATCAAAATTTCGCGTGCCGTGAAAAAAAATAGGCCCGGCACAATTGCGCCGGGCCTTGACTGAAAGTACCTTGGGGCTGCGAATGCGCCACTCACTCATTCTCGCGATATCGGCAGCCTAATCAGACCTTAACCAAAGTGAACAACGTGATTTGTGTCAATATGAGACAATCCCTGAGGGCCAAAAAAACGTAGCCGCGCGCATCGATTCCGCTAAAGCGCTAAAAAAGTAAGCAACCAGGATACTAGACCGAATGCTCGAAGTCTCGAAACTCGCAGAACTCCGCAAGCTGATGCAAAGCATGGAACAGACACTGGGGCTAGAAGAGTTGTCTCCGATCGAACGCGACATCTATTACGCCGCCGGAGAGTTGTCGAAGGCCGGGGAAAAAGTCCGCACGAACGGATTAATCGGGCATGCCCTTGTACAATCCATCTCGCGCCCGACTTTTTTTCGGGCCCTGAAATCTCTGGTAGAGAAAGGGTATCTTTCGCAGTGCGAAACCACGAACCGGGGTCGGTACGTCGTGCACGCGCCACGACAATAAACTCTTTCCGATAGTAGGTTGCGTATTTCGGTCCAAGAAACGGTTACTGCCTCGCTCGCCTATGTCGCAGCCGCCATCGTGACGTTCGAATTTCTAATGCCTCTGCAGAACATCTTCTTTCCGGACTATCCGAGCCGGGCAAGCCTGCTGTTCCTGCCGCATGGTGTCAAAGTACTTACAGCCTGGATGCTGAAGTGGCGCGCAATTCCAGCCCTGTTTCCCGGTGTTCTAGTGGTGTTCGTGTATCTGGGCGGAACCGACGTATTCATGCTCAGCCGCATCTGGGCCATACTGGTCGCAGTCTCAGCCGCGCCACTGATGTTCCAATTCTTCAAGGCGCTCGGTTGGGACATTTATCCTGATCCCGCGCGGCCGGCCTGTTGGATCTGCGTCATGGCGGCGGGAGTGACCACTTCGGTTCTTTCGTCTTTGCTGACGAACATGGCATTCGGCAGCACTCCCGTCGAATACGTCGCCTTTTTGATAGGAGATGTCTTTGGGCTGTTCTTTCTAATGCTCGGCTTGCTTTTCGTCTTTCGTCTTCAGAACCGAACACGCTAGGCCAGTTTCATCCCAACAGCCCCCGGCGCAAAAGGTTCAGTCCGGCAACCAGAAGAACAAGCAACGTCACCTTGCGAAAAGTGGCCTGATCGATGCGGTCATGCAGCCTCATCCCGATCCACATTCCCAACACGGCAGGAACGATCAAAGCCATGGACAGACCAATCGTATCCTTGCGCAATATCCCGGAACCGAAATGCGCGCCAAGCAGTGCCAGAGCGCCCAATCCATAGATAACCCCTTGGATCCGGATCTGATCACGTTTTGGCGTGTTCAATGCCGTCAGATATGCCACCGTGGGCGGCCCCCACACGCCAGACATCCCGCCAATTGCCCCCGCGACCGCGCCTGCCACCGCCTGCCCCCGGGGCGTGTCCCGCTTGAGCGTGAGGGTTATGCCCAATAATTGGATCAGCACAAAGAAACAAACTGACACGCCGATCATCACCAGAAAGGTTGACGCCGGAACCCGCGCAACCAGTTGCGCGCTGATTAGCAGACCAACCAATCCAACGATCAGGAACACCCTGAATTTCTTTGTCGTGGCAACTGCGGCGCTTGCCCCTTGCCACAAGGCCTGCATCACATTCGTGACCAGGGTCGGCAGGATCAATCCGGCCAACGCGAGATCCGGTGGCAGTATCATGCTCAATCCGGAAACCAGGATCATCGGCATGGCAAACCCCACCATACCCTTGACCAGCCCCGCCAACACGGCAATCGCACAAGCCAGTGCCAGATTTTCTGGCGTTAGAAGAATCAGGTCCATCATGCCCCTTGATAACACCGCGATTTTCTCTGCACTGCAAAAATCACTGCGTAATTTTCGAACTTTTTCAGGTGCAATCGTGTATTTTTGTTGCGCTGCATGTGCGAAATGATATGACCAAGCAACGAAAAAGAGGACGTGATTCATGGCCCATGACGGACAGGACGTGACGACAATGACCAATACCGCAATTTTGCCCGACCTTTTGCGGCTGACCGGCGCGGCGCTTGCCCCGGTCGAAGCCGTGTTCACCCGTGCGCTGGAATCGGTGCGCGCCATGGTGACATCGGATGGCAAGATCTCGGGTGCATTGATCGAAGCGAACCAGACCGCCGCGCATGGCTTGTCGTGGATGGCGACCTATCACCAGTCGCTTCGACAGATGCAGCGTTGGGCCGAAGCGCTGGAGGCCGATGGCAAGTTCGGCGAGATGGAGCAGTTGATCCACCAGATCGCGTTCGGCGAATACCTCCACCAGATCGCGGGCGGCATCCCGATGAACCAGGGCGAAGTCGTGCGATTGCAGGAGCTTGGCCTGGGCTGGGACGCTTTGTCCGGCTTTCAGTGCGAAGAGGTTCAGACCCTGATGCGCGCAGGCAACAGCCAGGCTGTGCGCACGCGTCTGGTCGAATTAATGGCGGCACAGGCCGGCGCCACCATGTTCGGGGCATCGGGGCTGGAAGAAGAGCTGGAAATGATCCGTGACCAGTTCCGCCGCTATGCGCAGGAAAATGTGGAACCGAACGCGCATGACTGGCATCTCAAAGATGAGCTTATCCCCATTGAAATCATTGAAGAACTGGCCGAAATGGGCGTTTTCGGCCTGACCATTCCCGAGGAATTCGGCGGTTTCGGTTTGAGCAAGGCGTCGATGTGCGTGGTGTCCGAGGAGCTGTCGCGGGGCTATATCGGCGTTGGCTCGCTGGGCACGCGGTCCGAGATCGCCGCCGAGCTGATTATCGCGGGTGGTACGGACGAGCAGAAGGCAAACTGGCTGCCGAAGATCGCAAGTGCCGAAATCCTGCCGACGGCGGTGTTCACCGAACCCAATACCGGGTCCGATCTGGGATCGCTGCGCACCCGCGCGGTTCGGGACGAGAACGGCGATTACAAGATCACCGGCAATAAAACATGGATCACTCATGCGGCGCGGACCCATGTGATGACGCTGTTGGCGCGCACCGATCCGAACACGACGGATCATCGCGGATTGTCGATGTTTCTGGCCGAGAAGACCCCCGGAACCGGCGAAAACCCCTTCCCCACACCGGGTATGACCGGCGGGGAGATCGAGGTGTTGGGCTATCGCGGGATGAAGGAGTACGAGCTGGGTTTCGACGGCTTTCACGTCAAAGGCGAGAACCTGCTTGGCGGCGAAGAAGGCAAGGGTTTCAAGCAGTTGATGCAAACTTTCGAGTCTGCCCGCATCCAGACCGCGGCCCGCGCCATCGGCGTGGCCCAGTCGGCGCTGGATATCGCCATGCAATACGCGCTTGAGCGCAAGCAGTTCGGAAAAGCGCTGATCAACTTCCCGCGTGTGTCGGGAAAACTGGCGATGATGGCGGTCGAGATCATGATCGCGCGGCAGCTAACCTATTTCTCTGCCTGGGAAAAAGATCATGACCGCCGCTGCGACCTTGAGGCCGGGATGGCCAAGCTGCTTGGCGCTCGGGTGGCCTGGGCCGCGGCGGATAACGGGCTGCAAATTCATGGCGGCAACGGGTTTGCGCTGGAATACAAGATCAGCCGCGTGTTGTGCGATGCGCGCATTCTGAACATCTTTGAAGGCGCTGCAGAAATTCAAGCGCAGGTGATTGCACGTCGCCTGCTTGGATGACCCTCGGGAGTTTACCTCATTCCCCAACTCGACCCGGCCTCGTGCCGGGTCTTTTGTTGATGTACCTTCGAACTGTGCGAAATGTACCGGTCCGTGACCCCCTGTTGTTCATTTTGTACAAGACTTTGAGCGCGATACGTGCCCTGATGCACGGGAAACCGGTTCCCACGATATTTCGAAACTGTTAACCTTCGACCTCATGGAGAACAGCTCAAACCGGCGCCTGGCGGCGATCCTGGCCGCTGATGTGGCGGGGTATTCCCGTCTGGTCGGCGTCGATGAGGAGGGCACCATCGCCGCGTTACGCAGGCTACGCAATGAGGTGATCGAGCCGCTGGTTGATCAACATGGCGGGCGGATCGCCAATACCGCCGGCGACAGTTTCCTGATCGAGTTCCGCAGCGCCGTCGATTCCGTTCGCGCGGCGGTGGAAATCCAGACCCGCCTGAAAGACCGCAACGCCGCTCAGGACCCGGATCGCGCCATCGCGCTGCGCATCGGCCTGAACGTGGGCGATGTGGTTTCGAACGGGGATGACATCCTGGGCGACGGGGTGAATGTCGCCGCGCGGCTGGAGGCGCTGGCTGAACCGGGCGGCATCGTCGCCTCGCAGGCGGTGGTTAACTATGCGCGCGCAAATGTAACGGCGGGCTTTGTTCCGATGGGACCGCAAAAGGTCAAGAACATCACCGAGCCGGTCGAGGCGTTCCGGGTCGTGTCCGACGCGCTGGAAATTGCAAGGAAACCGAAAAGCCGGGCGAGAATGATTGCGGCGGCACTGATCATTGTGGCGCTTGTGGCGGCAGGCGTCTATTGGGCCGCCCCGTGGACCTCGAACCAGTTGCGCGCAGCGGAAACGCGCATGGCCTTTCCGTTGCCCGACCTGCCCTCGGTCGCGGTGCTGCCGATTTCCAACTATTCCGAAGACCGTGCGAACGAGATGCTGGTGGACGGGATATCCGAAGACCTGATCACCGATCTGTCCCGGATATCAGGCCTGTTCGTGATCGCGGGAAATACCTCGTTCGCCTATCGGGACCGGGATATCGACATTGCGCGTTTTGCCGAGGAACTGGGTGTCAGGTACGTGGTTGACGGCAGCTTGCGGCGGACCGGAGACGCGTTTCGGGTCAATATCCGCCTGACGGATACGTCGAACGGGCGGCTTTTGTGGGCCGAGCGTTTTGATGCCGAGCCGGGCGAGTTGTTTGCAGTGCAAAACCGGATCGTGCTGGACATCGCCAAGGTTCTGGACGTTCCCCTGGACGCGCAGAACCGGATCGAAATCGAGAAGGTGGAGACGGACACGCTCGAAGCCCGCGAGGCGTTCCAACGAGGGTGGGAGTTGTATTCGCGCTTCAACGAGCGGGACAATCTGGCCGCGATACCGCATTTCGAACAGGCGGTCGCGCTGGACCCGGATTACGGACGCGCCTGGGCGGCCTTGGCGCTGGCGCATCTGCGCCCGCATATCTTTCACCACTGGAGCGGTATTACGGCCGGCGACCAGCGATCGCATATCGGGATTTTCTTCAATTACTTCCGCGAACTGTCGCGGTTTGAAAACTCCATGGTGCATGTTGTTCGTGCGATGATCCTTCTCAACCTGCCCGACTGGTCAACGGCGCAGGGTCAAAGCCGGGGCACTGACGAGGCCCGCGAGGAAGCGGCAAAGGCCATCGCGTTGCAGCCCAGCGACCCCGAAGCGCACCTGACGATGGGATGGGCGCTGATTGCCGCCGGTGAGCCGGAGGAAGGGCTGGCCTTTGTTCAGGCGGCGATGCGCCTCGATCCCGAACATCCCAGCCACTATGTCCTGTTCGAGGCCGCGGCGCTGTTTGCCATGGGGAAACTGGACGACGCCATCGGCGCCCTGAACGCCGAGCTGGACCGCAATCCGCAGGCCAAGGAACTTATGCCGGTTGCGGCCTCGTTCCTTGCGTTGAATGGCGACCGCCATGCCGCGCGGAAGATGGTCGACCGCTGGCACGATGAAACCCTGCCCGCAAGCGCACTTGCAACGGCTGTTTCGCGATATTTCTTCATCGTGCGGTGGGTCGGTGACAATCAGCATCTGAACCAACGGATCAGCGATGGGCTTCGGCTGGCGGCGCTGCCACGCGGGACAACGGTGGCCAGCCTGATTTCGGACCTTGAACAGGACAGCCCCAATATCCAGCGAGCTGCGGCCAAGGCGCTGGCGCTTTTCGGACCCGAGGCCGCACCGGCCGTTCCGGCGCTGACCGAATTGCTGGACAGCTCATCCGTATTCCTGCGCAAGGAGGCGGCAATCGCACTGGGTCAGATCGGCGCGGCGGCGGCCCCCGCGCTGCCCGCATTGGCGGCGCATGTCGATACGTCTTTGTCCGGCCGGGTCGCGGCCCGGGCGATCGAACAGATCGAAGACGATCTGGCGGAGTGAGGGCTGGTTCCGGCAGGTCGCCGGCCTTGACCCGATCGCGGATTGCTGGTTCTGCCTGTGGGACCGATGCGCAAGAGGAGGGTATATGCTGCGTCTTGTCCTGATTTTTCCCCTGCTGGGGCTTTGGCAGTGCCAGCCTGACGAATCCGTTGCCGCCTATGGTGCGGCTGACCGGACATGGGGGTTGCAGGAAATCGACGGCGAGGTTTTTGCCGCCACGGCGACGCTGACCTTTCCCGAACCGGGAAAGGTTGCAGGTCAAGCCCCCTGCAACGCCTATTCCGGCGTGCTGGATGCGCCCTATCCCTGGTTCGAGGTGCGCGATATCGCGGCGACGCGCAAGGCCTGCCCGGACCTTGAGGCCGAGGGCACCTATTTCGCGGCGCTGATGGCGATGACCCTGTCGGAGGTGTCGGGAGAGGTGCTGATCCTGCGCAACGATGCAGGGCACGAGATGGTTTTCACAGCGACCGAGTGAAGAGATCGACAAAGCGGGAGCGCGCCTCGGGCAGGGGGTGATGGCCCAGCGCGGGCGCAACGTGGTGTTCGAAGAAATGCCCGGTTGTTGTCAGCGCCTGCGCCACCTCGGCATCGGGCGACGGCCCCTGCCCGCGCAGGCAGGGCGGCAGCGGCAGCATGCGGTCGGCCCATTCGCCCGCCCCCTGAGCGGTCACCGCGCGGCCCGATTTCGGCGAGACATAGACCAGCCCCTCGGTCGCGCCGGTCACCGCGCAGCGGCCAAGATCGAGGCCGAAGCCCAGCTCCTTGAGCAGCGCCAGCTCCCAGCGCAGATAGGCCAGCGGCCAGACCTCATCCTGACCCAGCAGGTCCATCAGCTGTTCCGAGTGTTTGTAGAGGCCGGGGTGCGGTTCGCGTTCGGGCAGGCAGAACGAGAGCAGCGCCACCACCGCGTTCAGCCCCGCCAGCGGCAGACGTCCTGAGAACGCCGCCGCCGCGCGCGAGCGCAGGGGTTCGACATGGAAGGCGCCCAGATGCTCCTGAAGCCGGGCGCGCCAGGTAACATCCAGCTGGGCGCCGGGTTGCAGGATGGGGGCGATCTTGCGGCTGGCGCCGCCCCGCACCACGCCCGCGTGACGGCCATGGGTTTCGGTGAAGACCTCGATGATGGCCGAGGTCTCGCCATGGCGGCGCGTGCTCAGCAATATGCCGTGATCCCGCCAGTCCATCGCCCATCCCTGCCGTTGCCGTCGCCGCCACCTTGCCCTCAAACGCCTCGGCGCGGCAAGGGACCGGTTCAGTCGGTGTCCAGCCGGAACTTGCGGAACCGGGCGCCGGCATGGTCGACCTCTCCCACGTATTCCGCACCCAACCGCCGCAGCGCGCCAAGGTGCCGCCGCGAGGGCGGCAGCAGGAAGGTGACATTGGGAATGCGCGGGTCATGCCGGGCAAAGGCGAGCATTCTGGCCGTGATCGCAAGGCCAAGCCCGAAACGGTCGGGCTTGAGCACCAGGCCGAAATCCCACTCCCCTTCTTCTTTCTGAAATCCGCCCCAGCCGGCATAGGCCCCGTCCAGCAGGATCGCCCAATGCCCCAGCCCGTCGCGCTGCCAGCAGGCCTCTTTGGTGGTGACGAATTCCCGCGCCACTGCGTCATCCCAGGCAAATGTCAGCAACGGCATGTGTTCGGCCATGCGGGGATCGGACATATGCGCCAAGATGTCGCCGAGAGGAACCTCGGAGAGCCTTGCAAATGAAATCGGTTTTTCGCGCGCCATCAGGAACCCGGTGCCGTTGAACAGGGAATGAAGCCTGCCGTGCCCCATTACACCGGCCACGGCAAATCACATAGGCATCATTTGCACTTTTTATTGATCGCAGCGATCCGCGCCTTGAGCCTTTGCTTATATTCGCCGGTCAGCATTTCAAAGCGCTTCTTTTCGGTGCCGGCCACAAGCCCGATCAGTGCGCCTGCGGGCGTGACGGCGGCAATGTCGAGCGCCTGCTGTTTGTTGACATGATCAAGCTCGGAATTGAGCGCGCGAATGTCGCCCTGGGCGGTGGCGCGGTTGATCGGTTGCTTGGCCGCGCCGGGTTGCAGGATCGGTGCGATCTTGCGGCTGGTCCCGCCCCGCACGACACCGGCATGACGCCCGTGGGATTCGGTAAAGACCTCGATAATCGCCGAGGTTTCGCCGTGGCGGCGAGAGGTCAGTAGGATGCCGTGATCGCGCCAGTCCAATTCGGGGTCTTGTCGGTGAAAAAGTTGTGGTGTTCCCAGAAAATCGTGAAGGGGTCCGTTCTGCAATGGTTTTGCACATCAAACGCGGAAAGATACGTGAATCGCTTGGTCCGACGGCAGGGGGCTAGTGATCTAAGCGGACAAAGCCGCCACCGCAGGCCGATCACAGTCGATACCAGTTTTCGACCGCTCGGGCGGCGGCGTCGGGGTCCATGACAGCTTCGATTTCTGCTATCGCTTGCTCGACTTCTCCGGGCGTCGCGAAGATTTCCGAGACGCCCCCCTGAATGTCGTGGGCCGATCCGCTGTTTGCATAGAACATGTCCACGTCCAGCGCCCGAGCATTCCGGTGCTGCAGCAGATGGTCGAAGAATCGGCGGTACAATGCCGCGTCATATGCGGGCGTGCTTTCGCTTTCCGCCGATGGGACCAGCCCGAGTTCGATGGACTTCGTGCAAGTCAGTTTCCAGGCCAGGTCCATGGTGGCGGGTGGAGCATCCTTGGCCTCGTCCGGGTGCTTTGGGTTCGCGAAGGTTTCTCTCCGAAGAGCTTCCAGCTTTCCCCGCATCTCTGCGGTCGGCACCGAATAAACAAAAGCCGTCTCCGGCGAGGCCAAGCCTGCCTCGACCGCGTCGGGAAGCACTTTCACCAACTCGGAAAACCTGTTTCCAACGATGGGGACCTCCCCGACAAGAAGGTCCGCGTGATCCGGATGCATGTCCAGCCAGCGCGCGACGGCCTGCCGTCCCCATAATCCGGCGGCCTTTCGGACGATCGGGTGGCTTCCGTCGGCGATATCCGGGTAGCGTGCGAGGATGTCATCCGTCTGAAACGACGCCAAGCCCGCATCCCAGCGCATCAGATGGACGCGGCGTCCGGTAGCCCCAGCCATCGAGATCAGTGCGCGGAGAAAGAACGATTTGCCGGACGCTGGCAGCCCGGTGAAAAAGATCATGCGACAGTTTCGGGCCATCCCGGCCAGTATCTTGCCATTCTCGGTCTCGGCAAAGCTACGGTCCATCATAGCCTTTCCTCGGCCTCTGTCATTGCACGAGCCAGTCCAGTGAGCCAGTCGGTCTTGTCTTCTCTCTTCGCGATGGCCGGATCATGATCCCGCGACCTGCGGGGGAGAGGCTGTCTGCCGAAACGCCCAATGCGCGAGGATCGCGAGCAGCATCATGCCGGAACCCAGAACGAAGGCGACGCTTACATCGCCGACGTAATCCGCAAGGGCACCCGCCAAGGCCGGGGCGATCATCATCAGCACATAGTAGATGGAGTAGAAAACGCCGGTCCCGAAGGCACGAATGTCGGGCGCAAGGATAAGGCCGGGCATGGAGACCACGGGCCCGGGCGCCAGCCCGGCCAGGAGGCCGCCCAGCACGAGTGCGGCAAGCAAGAAGCTGTTTGGCAGATAAAGAACTGCCGGAAAGACGAGCATGCCGCCAACCAGACTTACGAGGATGATCCGATTGGGCTGTCCGGTTCGATCCGCCAGCCATCCGCCGACCGGAATCGATGTCGTGGCCGCAATGATGTAAAAGCTGACCGCGGAACTAGCAGCTATGACCGGCATGCCGCGCTCTGCGAGAACAAGGGCGCCGAAGCTGAAGATCATCGAGAATGCGCAATTATAGAGGCCCCACAGAACCGCCGCGCAGGCCAGTGGCGTCCACGGCAGAGCGGAAAACCTGATCCGCGCGTTGCCGGGTACCGCGCCGGGCGGTACCTTGTAGACGACGGCGAAGAGCAGAAGGGCCGCCACGGTGAGGATCGTCAGCGCGGTCCAGGCCGTCCACAAATCGGCATTGGCGGCGATTGGCGGCAATACAAGCAGACCAAGCGCGATCCCGACAGGCCAGGAACTGATGAAGATCGCCAGAGCCGTTGAAACATTCCTCCCGTCGAACCAATCGATCACCATCTTGGTCATCAGAACGTTAAGAACCAGCCCACCGACGGCTGAGATGATCCGACCTGCAACAGCCCATGCAAGGGTCGTCGTTGTCGTGAATATCACCGCGCCGACGACCATCAGCACCAGACTTGCGGTGACTGTCCGCTTGTCACCAAACCAGCTTGCAACCGCACCGCCTGCAACCGCGACAATGATTCCGGGTCCCGAATAGAGACCGATCAGGATCCCTATCTCCGTGAGCGTTATCGCGAGGCTGTCCATGATGAACGGAGACAGTGCCGCCACGGACTGGAACTGGATGGCCATGACCGTTCGGGCAAGGAACAGCACAATCAGAATGACCCATCGCATCGGCACGAGAGGAATCCTCCAAGACAACGATGCGATGTGAAGTTATCTGCGGCGCACCTCAGCGACGCTAAGTCCAAAGTCGAGAAGCATGCAAGCGTTTTGGCCTTGTGCACGATTGAAGCTAAGAGCCCATGGGTCCGCTTCGGGCTCAAAACCGACATGCATCTGGCCCGCTACTCCAGCCCCTCTTCGCCCAGCAGGTGCCGGCCTTGCCGGTCTTCGACCTCGATCACCCAGAGGTCGGGGTCAAAGCTGCGCTGGCGCTGGATGGCGTGATCCACGTCGCCCTCGGGACCAGAGGACAGTTGGACCCATGTGCGTTCGCCGCTCATCAGATCAAAGCTGCGCTGAAAGGCGGTGGCCTGCCCGTCGAGCGTGTTGAGCTTGACCAGAACCGCGCCCGCGGTGTCGTCGCCATGGGCCACGACAAAGGCGGGGATTTCCAAAAACCGCAGCCGCGCCAGATAGGCGTGAACCCAGAAATCGGCGGTCAGGCGGGTCATGCGTTGCCGTCTTTGAAATCCAGACCCATTTCCGAATAGCGCTCGGATTCCTCCAGCCAGTTGGGCCGGACTTTCACTTGCAGGAACAGGTGGATCTTGCGGTCGAGGAACTCTTCCAGTTCCGCCCGCGCGGCCTGACTGACGGCCTTGATCGTCTCGCCCTTCTTGCCCAGAACGATGCCCTTGTGACCGTCGCGCATGACATAGATGACCTGATCGATTCTGGCCGAGCCATCCTTGCGTTCCTGCCAGCTTTCCGTCTCGACCGTCAGCTGATAAGGCAGTTCCTGATGCAGGCGCAGGGTCAGCTTTTCACGCGTCATTTCGGCGGCGATCATGCGCATCGGCAGATCGGCGATCTGATCTTCGGGATACAGCCATGGGCCTTCGGGCAGCTGCTGGGCCAGCCATTTGCGCAGATCCTCGACGCCATACCCGCGCTCGGCCGAGATCATGAAAGTCTTGGCAAAGGGATAACGGTCGTTCAGATCCTTGGTCAGGCCCAACAGCACGTCCGATTGCACCTTGTCGATCTTGTTGATTGCCAGCGCGACCTTGCGGCCCTGGCCGATCTCGCCCAGACCCTCCAGAATGCGCTCCACCCCTTCGGTGATGCCGCGATGGGCCTCGACCATCAGCACGACGATATCGGCATCCGCTGCCCCGCCCCAGGCGGCCGCGACCATCGCGCGGTCCAGACGGCGGCGCGGTTTGAACAGACCTGGCGTGTCGACAAAGACAAGCTGCGCCTCGCCCTCCATCGCGACGCCGCGAATGCGGGCGCGGGTGGTCTGAACCTTGTGCGTCACGATCGAGACCTTGGCCCCGACCATGCGGTTCAACAAAGTGGACTTGCCCGCGTTGGGCTCACCGATCAGGGCAACAAATCCGGCGCGTGTGGTCATCAGTTTTCTATCCTGCTAGCAGGGCCGCACCCCTACAGGAGTTTGCCGTGGCGGACCAGAGGGATTCGCGCCGCGCAACTGCAAAGAAAAAGGGGCGCTGCCCCTCTTGACCTGCGGGCAATTCACCCCGGGGTATTTTGAGGGACAGCGTCCCTCAATCGAAAATCAAAAAAGAGCGCGCCGGAGGCGCCCAACTTCACGACTGGCTCAGGCGATCCAGCAACGCCTTGGCCGCGGCCTGTTCGGCCTGGCGTTTCGAACCCGCTGTGGCCTGCGCTTCGGTTCCGTCCTGCAGCCGGGCGGCGATGGTGAAGACCGGTGCGTGATCGGGCCCGCTGCGTTTGACCTCGACATAACTGGGTGGTTTCTGGCCGCGCGCCTGGGCCCATTCCTGAAGCGCGGTTTTGGCGTCGCGGGCGTCGGCCTCGACCTTGTGGATACGGTCGCCCCAGAGGGTAAGGATGACGTCTCGGGCGGCTTCGAACCCGGCATCGCGATAGACGGCGGCAATGACCGCTTCCATCGCGTCGCCAAGCAGAGCCTGCTTGCGCCGCCCGCCCGACAGCATCTCGGAGCGCCCGAGTTTCAGCACCGCGCCCAGATCGACCTGACGGGCGACATCGGCGCAGGTTTCCTTGCGCACCAGCGCGTTGAAACGGGGGGCCAGCTGGCCTTCGGCCGCGGTCTTGTCCGCCTCCAGCAGCGCGGTTGCCATCACCAGACCCAGCACCCGGTCACCCAGAAACTCGAGCCGCTGGTTGTCGGGACGGGTCGGCGCCGAGACCGAGCCGTGCGTAAGCGCACGCAGCAAAAGCTCGGGACGTTCGAACCGGTGGCCGATGCGCTGTTCGAAGGCCTTTATTTCGGCTGACAGTTTCACTGAACGCCTTCGAAGAACCGGTCGCCGCGCCATGTCCAGAAGAACAGCATCGAGCGGCCCGCGGACGAGAACATGATCCG
This sequence comes from Ruegeria sp. YKSF57, assembly GCF_059612585.1. Taxonomy (NCBI): domain Bacteria; kingdom Pseudomonadati; phylum Pseudomonadota; class Alphaproteobacteria; order Rhodobacterales; family Roseobacteraceae; genus Ruegeria; species Ruegeria sp. YKSF57. The sequence continues at coordinate 33,388 of NZ_JBXWQW010000037.1, forward strand.
GTCGGCGCGCCCGATCAGGTTTTCGTAGGGCACGAACCCCACGCCGCCGGCGGATTGCGGCAGGCGGCTGTCGCTGGAATTGTCGCGGTTGTCGCCCATGAAGAAATAGTGGCCTTCGGGCACTGCGTAGATGCCGGTGTGATCCGAGGACTGGTCGCCGATATTCAGGATCGTGTGCGAAACGCCGTTCGGCAGGGTTTCGATCTTGCGTGACTTGATGCAGATGCCGCCGGTGCCGACCGGCCCGTTTTCGCAGCGCGGGCGCAGGCCCTGCGGCCCCTGAGGTGCTTCGATTTCTTCGAACACGCCGTCATCCTGCAGCTTGACCGGCGTGCCATTGATGATCAGGACGCCATCGCGCACCTGGATCTTGTCACCGGGCAGACCAATCAGGCGCTTGATATAGTCGCGTCCCGAAACCGGGTGGCGAAAGACGATCACGTCGCCGCGTTCCGGTTCGCCGCCCAGGATGCGGGTATTGTCGCCCTTCATCCAGCCGCAGATATCATCGGCATCTATGTTGATGCCGAAACGGGGCAGGATCAGGCTGGGGCATGAGGCGTAGGAATAACCATAGGCCATCTTGTTGACGAACAGGAAATCGCCGATCAGCAGCGTCTGTTTCATCGAACCGGATGGAATCCAGAATGGCTGAAAGAACAGGGTGCGGAAGACGCCCGCGATCAACAGGGCATAGACGATGGTCTTGATCGTCTCCCACAGGGCGCCGCCGGTTTTGGCTTTCTCGGCCATACTGCTCTCTCCAGTCCTTGTCTGATTGGGTGCTACATGCGGGGCCGGTGGGGCCGAGTCAAGGCCGCGCGGCGGCTTCGTGACGGGGCCGCGCCTCGATCACCACAAAGGCCTGCGCCCAGGGGTGATCGTCGGTCAGGGTTACGTGGATGATCGCCTCGTGGCCTGCGGGCGTCATTTCCCTGAGCCTCTCCGCCGCCCAGCCGGTGACGTGCATGACCGGCTGGCCCGAGCGGAGGTTCGTCACCGCCATGTCCTTCCAGGCGATGCCCATGCGCAGACCGGTGCCCAGCGCCTTGGAACACGCCTCTTTCGCGGCCCAGCGCTTGGCATATGTGCCGGCGGTATCGGCGCGGCGTTCGGCCTTGGTCTGTTCGGTCTCGGTGAACACGCGGTCACGGAACCGATCGCCGAACCGGTCGAGCGTTCGCTGGATGCGGTCGATATTGGCGAGATCGGTGCCAATTCCCAAAATCATGCGGTCCCCCTGGAATCTGTCGGCACAATCAACGCCAAACGGCCCCATATGGCAAGCAGATGCCGGGAATTATCTGTGCTACACTCCGGTCAAAGGCATGACCAACAAAACGAGGATCGCAATGCGCCGATTGATACTGCTGCTATATCTGGGGGCGTTCCTATCGGGCGCACAGGCGCAGGAAAGCACCTGCGGCGGGCCGGATGCGCCCTGTGTCGCGGGCGAGACCGAGTATCTGCTGGCCCTGCCTGACGGGGTGCAGGGCGCGCCCGTGGTCATCTTTCTGCACGGCTATGCGGCGACACCGAAAGCGGTGATGGGAAATGATGCTCTGGTCGGGGCGTTTACCGCGCGCGGGTTTGCGGTGGTGGCCCCGGCGGGGCAGGTCGATATCGGCAATCCCAAGGCGCTGGATTGGGGCGTGCATGACGGGCACCGCTGGCCGCGCGACGACAAGGGCGCGCTGGAAGCGGTCAAGGCGGACGCACTTGCCCGGTTCGGGTTCGACCCCGACCGGGTCTTTCTGGCCGGATACTCTCGCGGCGGCTCGATGGTCTGGGATATCGCCTGCCAGACCCCGGATTTCGCGCTCGGCTACGCCTCGGCTTCGGGTGCCTTCTGGGAGCCGATGTGGCGGCGCTGCAAGGGGCCGGTGCACATGCACCACTCGCACGGATTTGCCGACCGGACGGTTCCGCTGGAAGGCCGGGAAGTCACCTTTGGCGGCTGGGATTTCGAACAGGGCAGTGTTTTCAAGTCTCTGGGGATCCTTGCCAAGACCAATGGCTGCGGGCAGATGGCGGATACCGTTTCGGCCAAGGGCGCGCGCTGGAACAAGGCATGGACCAAGTGCCAGGCCGGATCGCTGGTATTCTCGCTTGGCCCAAACGGGCATGGACGGCAACCGGACTGGGCGGACAGTGTGGCGGAGTGGTTTACAACCCTCTCGGCCCCTGACCGCGCACCCGACTGAAAGCCCGGCTCAGTTCACAAGCCCCGCATTGGTGAGGTAGGTTGCCATGCCCTCGATATTGAGCGGGCGCCAGGCTTCGTACTGGCCCCAGTCCTTGTAATCGTCGAGCGTCAGTTCGGCCTGGATGTCTGCGACCGGTTTACCTGCCTTGAGACCTTCAAGCACACCGGCGCGCAGAGTTTCGAAATAACCCAGATGCTCGGCCAGATCCTCATGCGTGCCGATCTTGCCGTGGCCGGGAGCGAACACCTCGAAATCGAGTGCCATGGCGGTCTTGATCTGGTTGATCCAGTCATCCGCATTGGCGCCGCCCAGCGTCTGATAAGGCAGCCGGTCGGGCGCGGCGACATCGACGATGAAGCCCACATTCTCGGGGCGGACAACGACGGCCAGCATGTCCTCGCCATGGCCCGGGCCGAGATAGGTCAGTTCCAGCGTCTTGCCGCCCAGTTCGAGCGTGTGGCTGTCGCCGATGCGCAGATCCGGGGTTACGCCGTCGATGGCGTCGGGGGCGTTTTCATGGACGATCACCTGTGCGCCATCATGGGCGGACCCGCCCGAGGCGTGGTCCAGATGGCTGTGCGAATAGATCAGATGCGTGACCGGCTGGTCGGTGATCTGGCCCAGATTTTCGTTCAGCCACGCGCCCGCACCGGCGTTGATCGGATCGACGCGGATGGTGCCTTCGGGCGTGGCGACGATCAGGGATTGATGGAAATTGTTGCGGAAGAGATAGACATCGCCCTTGACCGGGATCAGTTCGCGCTGCGCGTCCTGCGCCAGAGCCGCGCCGCCGACTGTCAAAAGGAAAACGGAAACGAGGGTTCTTGCAATCATCGAAGTATCCTCCGTGTTATGAATACCCCAAGATGCCATCCGGCTTGCCGTTACGGCAACGCGCCTCTGCTCACATGATTGTGAACCGGATCAGATCAGCCGTGCGGTCAGCAGTTTGAGCGAGGCGGCGCCGAAGAGAAGCCCGAAGGCCAGATCGAACCCGCGCTTGGCGCGCAGATAGGCGCGGGCAATGGGCGGGGCCGAAAACAGCAGGGCATAGCCGATGAAGACGGTGACCGACGTGGCGGACAGGGCCGCAAACAATAACCAGACCGACAGGGTGCCCGCCGCCGGGACCAGGGCAATGGCATAGATCGAACCCCATGCAAGGATTGCCTTGGGGTTGGTCAGGTGCAGGGTCAGCCCCTTGAAGAAGAACGCCTTGCGCGGGGCCGCAACGGGGGCGACCGCCGAGCCGCGCCATGCCGAGCGCAGCGATTTGAGCGCGAGATAAAACAGATAGGCCGCACCGGCATAGCGCACCGCCTCGAACAGCCAGGCATTGGCCAGCATCAGGGCGGAAAAGCCAAGCCCCGCGGCAATGCCCCAGATCGCCGAGCCGACCACGACACCCGCCGCGATCGCCACGCCAGCCGCCCGGCCATGCGCCATCGACGTGCCGGATATGGCCAGCGTCGCCGGACCGGGGCTGCCCCCGGCCAGAGCCCAGCCGATCAGGATGACGGGGAGCGGGATCAGCAGGTCGGTCACGCGCGCGCCTCGTCCATCAGTTTGCGCATTTCCGCAATTGCCGGGGTCAGGCCGCGAAAGATCGCTTCGCCGATCAGGAAATGGCCGATGTTCAGCTCGCGCACCTCGGGGAAGGCGGCCACGGGTTTGACCGTGTCATAGGTGAGGCCGTGGCCCGCGTGCACCTCGAGCCCCAGCGAATGGGCAAAGGTGGACATCTCGCGCAGCGCTTCCAGTTCGCGTGCGGCGTCTTCCATCCGGCCTTCGGCATGGGCGTCGCAATAGGCGCCGGTGTGCAGTTCGATCACCTCGGCGCCGATGCGGTGCGCGGCCTCGATCTGCCTCATGTCAGCGGCGATGAAGATCGACACGCGGCACCCGGCCTCGCGCAGGGGGGCGATGAAGTGGGCCAGTTTGTTTTCCTCGCGCGCGACTTCGAGCCCGCCTTCGGTTGTCCGTTCCTCGCGCTTTTCGGGGACGATGCAGACGGCGTGCGGCTTGTGGCGCAGGGCGATTTTCTGCATCTCGTCGGTCGCGGCCATCTCGAAGTTGAGCGGCACCGACAGCACCTCCATCAGCCCGTCGATATCGGCGTCCGAGATGTGGCGGCGGTCTTCGCGCAGGTGCGCGGTAATGCCGTCGGCGCCCGCTTCTTCGGCCAGCCTGGCGGCGCGCAGCGGGTCGGGATAGGCCCCGCCGCGCGCATTGCGCACAGTGGCCACGTGGTCGATATTCACGCCGAGACGCAGATGGGTGTCAGACATCGTTAGAATCCTTTTCCTGCCCTGTGGCCGAGCCTAGAGGCTTTGACGGCACCGCGTCAGCCCTTACCTGGGCCAAACGTTTGATTTGGTCGAATTTCTTTTTGATCTTGGTGCGGCGGCGCTGCTGATAGGTGCGCACCAATGGCAGGCTGAGATAATAGCAGACGACACCGGCAATGATGCCGGGCAGGATGCCACCGATCATGTAGGGGAAGAACACCTCGTCATAGAACACGCCCAGCCCGTGCCAGTCGGCATCTCGGTCGGTGAAGAGCGCGATGAAGTTGTCCTTGAGATCCGCCATGGCGTTGGCGAACTTGCCCATAAGCCCCTGAGTGTGCCCCTTTTCGAATTTGGTGCCCAGAAGGAAATGGCCGGTCTGCAGGCTGACCACGCCAATCGGGACATAAGTGAGCGGGTTGCCAAAGAAGGTGCCGCTGAGCGAGGCCAGAAAATTGCCGTTGATCATCCGGGCCACCACGGCAGCGATGACGAAGTGCATCCCGTAGAACGGCGTGAACGAGGCGAAGACCCCGGCGCCGACGCCGCGCGCGATGCGCTCGGGCGAATCCGGCAAGCGACGGATGCGGTGCTTGACGTAGTGAAAGGCGCGGGTCCAGCCGCCGCGCGGGTAGACGAACTCCGATGCGATCTGGACGGGAGAGCGGCGATCTCGGCGCTTGAAAACCACTCCTGATCGTCCTCTCTTAGTCCGTTTCCGCCGCTGCCAGATCGGAATCGCGGAACCGTTCGACCGCCGCCACGTCGCTTTCCGCTTCGAGCGTCAGCATCAACGAATGCAACTGTTCGACATCGCGCAGTTCGACGTTGATCAGCAGGCGGTAAAAGTCCGGTTTCCGATCCACGAATTCAAGGTTTGAGATATTGGCCTTTTTCTCGCCGATCAATGTGCAAATACGTCCCAGTACGCCGGCATCGTTGCCGATGGTCAGGTCGAGCGTGGCGCCGTAAACCGCGGGGTGGGTGCCGGAATGCCAGTGCAGGTCGACCCAGCGCTCGGGCTGGTTTTCGTATTCGCTCAGCCGCGTGCAGTCGATGGCGTGCACGACCACGCCCTTGCCGCGATAGGTGATGCCGACGATGCGTTCGCCCGGCAGCGGCTGGCAGCAGGGCGCGCGTTCGAAGCTTTGCCCCGCCTCCAGGCCGATCACCGCGCGCCGCAGAGGGATGGTTTCGCCCTCGTCGCGGGTGAGTTCGGGATAGACCGCCTCGATCACGTCATGCGCGGTCAGCTCGGCGCTGCCAAGGCGGGCCAGCAATTCGCTGCGGTCCTTGAGGCGCAGATGCCTGGCAGCCGTATCCAGAACCTTGTCGGTGGCCTTGCGCCCGACATGTTCAAAGGCGGCGCGCGCCAGTTCGTGGCCGAGTTTGACAAAGCGTTCGCGGTCCACCTCGCGCAGGGCGCGGCGGATGGCGGTGCGGGCCTTGCCGGTCACCGCGATTTCCAGCCAGGTTACCTGAGGTGTCTGGCCGTCGGCGGTGATGATATCGACCGACTGACCGTTCTTGAGCCGGGTCCAGAGCGGCACCCGGATGCCGTCGACCTTGGCGCCGACGCAGGCGTGGCCGATGCGGGTATGGATGGCATAGGCAAAGTCGATGGGTGTCGCCCCGCGTGGCAGTTTCACCACGTCGCCCTTGGGGGTAAAGCAGAACACCTGGTCGGAATACATCTCGAGCTTGACGGCTTCGAGGAAATCCTCGTGATCCTCTTCGGTGTCGAACTGTTCGGTCAGGCTGGAAATCCACTTGGCCGGGTCCACCGCAAAGGGGTTTTCCGAGCGCACGCCGTCGCGGTACGACCAGTGGGCCGCAACACCGGTTTCGGCCACGTCATGCATCTGGCGGGTGCGGATCTGAACCTCGACCCGTTTGCCGTCGCGGCCCGACACGGTGGTGTGGATCGAGCGATAGCCGTTCGATTTCGGCTGGCTGATGTAATCCTTGAACCGCCCCGGCACCGCCCGCCAGCGCTGATGGATCGCGCCCAGCGTGCGATAGCAGTCTTCCTCGGTCTGGGTGATGATGCGGAACCCGTAGATATCGGACAGACGCGAGAAGCCCTGATCCTTTTCCTGCATCTTGCGCCAGATCGAATAGGGTTTCTTGGCGCGGCCGAACACCTCGGCCTCGATGCCCGCCTTTTCCAGCTCGTGCCGCATGTCACCGGTGATGCGATGGATCACGTCGCCGGTTTCACGTTGCAGGGTGATGAAGCGACGGATGATGGACTGGCGGCCTTCGGGATTCAGGACACGGAAAGCGAGGTCTTCGAGTTCCTCGCGCATCCATTGCATGCCCATCCGGCCTGCCAGCGGCGCGTAGATATCCATCGTCTCGCGCGCCTTGACCACCTGTTTTTCCGGGCGCATCGCCTTGATGGTGCGCATGTTGTGCAGACGGTCGGCCAGCTTGACCAGAATGACCCGCAGGTCCTTGGACATGGCCATGAACAGTTTGCGGAAGTTTTCCGCCTGTTTGGTCTCGTGGCTGGACAGTTGCAGGTTGGTCAGCTTGGTGACGCCATCGACCAGCTTGGCGACCTCATCCCCGAACATCTCGGCCACCTGGCCATAGCTGGCCTTGGTATCCTCGATGGTGTCATGCAGCAGGGCGGTGATGATGGTGGCGTCATCCAGACGCTGTTCGGTCAGAATGGCGGCAACGGCGACGGGATGGGTGAAATAGGGCTCGCCCGAGTGGCGGAACTGCCCCTCGTGCATCTTGTCGCCGAACTCGTAGGCCCGTTTCAGGCGATCGGAATTGGTTTTTGGATTGTAATTGCGGACCAGCGCAATCAGGTCTTCAGCAGAAATCATCCGGTCCGCACCTTCCCGTATCCGGGTTACCCCTGGCCCTGAGCCTCCATGAGGGCGCGCAGGAGCTTTTCTTCGGACATGTCGTCAGCGGCGGGCTTGTCCGATTCGGCACCCATCAGCAGGGCCATCTGGTCCTCTTCGGGCTCGTCGACCTCGATCTGGGTCTGGTTGGCTTCGATCAGGCGTTCACGCAGTTCGTCGGCCGTCTGGGTTTCGTCGGCGATTTCGCGCAGGGACACAACGGGATTCTTGTCGTTGTCACGGTCCACGGTGATCCCGGCGCCGGCGGAAATTTCGCGCGCGCGATGGGCGGCGAGCATCACCAGCTCGAACCGGTTCGGAACCTTGTCTACGCAGTCTTCTACCGTCACGCGGGCCATGAGGCACTCTCCAATCAGAAACCGTGTCAGGAAGGGGCTTATCTAAGGCGGAATCCCCGGCTTGACAAGCGCGAAATACCAACAAATCGGCAATCAGAGCGGTCTGACCGCCGCCACGTCGCCCCGAGGCAGGTCCGCCAGCATTTCTGTGACGGTCCGGCCCAGAACCGGATGCCGCCAGCCAGGGGCCACATCGGCCATCGGCACCAGGACAAAGGCCCGGTCCTGAAGGCGGGGATGGGGCAGAATCAGCTGTTCGGGCGCGACCCTGACCTGATCTTCGGGTGGCAGGTTGAACCAGCGGTCATATTCCCGCGCGTCGGGCAGCACACTGTCCTGCCAACAGACGATGTCGAGGTCGAGCGTGCGCATGCCCCAGCGCTGTTCGCGTGCCCGCCCAAAGCGGTGTTCCACGCGGTGCAGAAGATCAAGCAATCCTTCGGGCGCAAGGTCTGTCTCCAGCAGCGCCGCCGCGTTCACGTAATCGGGTCCGGCCCCCGCCGGAAAGCAGGGCGTGGCATAGAATCGGCTGGCGGCGCGAATCGTCGCCCCTTCGTCGGCAAGCACGTCCAGCGCAAGTTGCAGGGTCGTCTGCGGGTCGGAGCCGTCGAAATTGAGGTTCGCCCCCAGTGCAATAACGGTTTCTTGTCTGCTATTGTTCATCAAATACTCCATATTCGACCCACAGAATGCTTGCGATAAGTCGCAAAATTCTTACATTAAGATCACCATTTCGCCGATCACTCACCACTCACTCACGCAAATACTCGGCGAAAAGGGTGCACCGGAAGGGAAAAAGTTAATGTTTTATAAAGACGAACGGCTAGCGCTGTTCATCGACGGCTCGAATCTATATGCCGCCGCAAAAGCTCTGGGATTTGACATCGACTACAAATTGCTCCGTCAGGAGTTCATGCGTCGTGGGAAACTCCTGAGGGCGTTCTACTATACAGCGCTGCTTGAAAACGATGAGTATTCTCCGATCAGACCGCTGGTGGACTGGCTGCATTACAACGGTTTCACCATGGTCACGAAACCGGCGAAGGAATACACCGACAGCATGGGCCGCCGCAAGGTCAAAGGGAACATGGACATCGAACTGACCGTGGATGCCATGGAACTGGCGCCGCGCGTGGATCATATCGTGCTGTTCTCGGGCGATGGCGATTTCCGCCCGCTGATTGCCAGCCTGCAACGCCAGGGCGTGCGGGTCTCGGTGGTGTCGACCATCCGCAGCCAGCCGCCGATGATCTCGGACGAGCTGCGCCGCCAGGCCGACAACTTCATCGAGCTGGAAGAGCTGCGCGACGTGATCGGACGCCCGCCGCGCGACATTCCGGCCGAGGATCGGAACTATGCCGCGGCAGGCGGTCGCTGAGCGACACACGATCGGCTGAATTCAGGGGGTTCGGTCAGGGAAAAGCGCGGCCAGGTTCGGATGAGCCTGGCCGCGTCGCTTTAAATATGACTCGTACTGAAACGAGTCATGTTCTAGCGCGCAAAGATGACGGCAGGATGACAAAACCTTGGTCACTTGTCGTATCCGGCGAAATCTCCTACGTGTCGGCGGCAAGGAGATGACGACCATGACCAGACCGCCGCTTTCCCTGTATCTGGCCGCGCCGCGCGGATTTTGCGCGGGCGTGGACCGGGCCATCAAGATCGTCGAGATGGCATTGGAGAAATGGGGCGCACCGGTCTATGTGCGCCACGAGATCGTGCACAACAAGTATGTCGTGGACGGGCTGCGCGAAAAGGGTGCGGTGTTTGTCGAGGAACTGGAAGAA
>NZ_JBXWQW010000038.1:0-42951 GCF_059612585.1 Ruegeria sp. YKSF57
GGCGGCCGCACCGTCGGTGCCGGCGTCGTGTCGAAGATTATTGAATAATCCGCACCAGCGAATATCCAAAGAAAGGGCGCCCCTCGGGGCGCCCTTTTTGTTTGAATTCAATAATCCCGAGACGCACCGGAATAGCGTGTCGAAAATCATCGAGTAAGTCGGCTTTGCCGACAGGTGGGCGGCAGTTGCTCTGAAAGAGCAATGAGAGCCCACTCGGTTGAACTAAAAAGGCCGTCCCACAGTGGGCGGCCTTTTTTGAGCTGCGCCGAGGGACAGCGCTCTTTCCTGTTGGAAAGAGAATTAGGGATCAGGAGTTCATTCTATCAAAAGATATCATCGTCTTGATATCATACGTGCACATTTCTCTCACAATATCGGATAGCTGAACGGCGGAGTGAGCGAACCTCGCTCCAGGCGCAACTTCGTTATTGAGAAGTTTCTTGACTGCTGCGGCGGCGGGCAGAATTGGAATGAATGGCCCATGATCCTGATGCGCCACCAAAGACCATGTTAACCCGGTTGCAATACCATCAGCGTCCGAGCCAGAGACCTTTACCATCATTCCGCCAGAACTCGACGTCGGAATTCGCGTGATTTTTCGCGCGCTTAACAAGATCGGCACTAGAAACTTCAGAGACTTCAGCAACCTGTGGCTGCGCAGGAACGCGACAGCCTCAATGCCTCTCTGTTCGATTCTTGATTCCAATCCGGCAGAAAAGGACACTCGAGATTGAACATTGAATTTCTCTCCGAGATATTCTGCATCATATGTTTCAACCGGAGCTACCCGTCGGAATCCCAACTCGGGCACCTCTACACGCCGGGAGTTCTGCCAGCCAGGTACTGATCTAAGGTGCCCGTCGTCCCAGAGAGGAACGCTTTTGCCAGCATAGCTTAGTATCGCTTCGATTACAGAACGACCAACCTCGCTTCTGCCTCCCGGAGTGATGCAAATGTCTATACTGTCGATGCGTTTCCAACCGTCGGTAACATCTTTCACCACGCATGTCGAAAGCGTCGGGGACGAGCTTGCGCCCGCCAATGCGGCTACGCTACTTTCCCGGGCAATAGGATCGAGACAATGGGAAAAACCGGCCAAAAAATCCCGGGCATCAGACAGATCCACATAGTGTGCGCCCGCTTGCAGAACTGTTCGAGCACAATCATAACCGGAACCCTGAAATGGGCCGGAGCAATCCACCACAATGAACGGACGTAGGTCCTCCAATGTTTGGCGGAAATTGGTGTGCGTATCCAACTGGACCGGATGAACCGGACCGCCCTGATTTGTCAGTGTGTCGACAAAGCTTTTGGCGCTGTTGATGCTACGGGAAGAGACGTGCAGTTCGAGCTTGTCACAGGAAGCAAGATGGCGCACCAAGCGTTTTCCAAATACACCTGTGCCTCCTATGATCAAAACCTTCTTGGTCATAACGTCGATCATTCTTTCGGATTGAACTCGGTAGTCGGCCACTACTTCGCCGTATCAGCGTGGAAAGACAAGGATGCCTCAGAGCGACGCATCGCCCCAATCGCGTTCGATGAGGTCTGAAGCTGAAAGGCATTTTCCTTCTCTACAGACCTAGACAAGTGTGCAAATTCACCCCGAATTCCATTTTTGAATGACATGCCTCTATAGTGACGTATTGTTTTCGGTTTGGGGGTGATCGGATGACAGCTTGGCAAGGAGGGGTGCTGGTCGCTGGTTTGGTATCGACCCTGATGCTTTTGCCGCCTGCCTCGGCAGACCCGATTCATGATGCTGCGAAGGTGGGGGATGTGGCGGAGTTGCGGGGGGGTCTCGAGGCGGGAACAGACCCGAATCTCGCCCGAACCCAAGGTGGCCCCACGCCGCTTTTCTTTGCCGCCGATCGTGGTCACCCGGATGCCGTCGCGGTGTTGATCGCGCATGGTGCCGATGTGGACAAGTTGACCCGCCGCGGTGGTGCGTTGCATATCGCGGCCCGGCGGGGACGGCAGGACATTGTCAAACTGTTGCTTGAGGCCGGGGCGAACCCGAACCTCATCGGCGGTGAAAACATGACGCGGCCCCTTCACGAGGCGGCTTATGGCGGATCGACGGAGATCGTGGGGATGCTGCTTGATGCCGGCGCGGATGTGAACGGGCGGACGGATTTTCGGGGTGAAGAGCCGGCAATACATTTCGCGGCCAGCAGGGGGCATGACGGTGTTGTGGCGCTCCTTCGTGAGCGCGGGTTCGAGCCGTGGACACCGGAGCCGGTCACGGCGGCAGAGCTGACTGGCGCCGATCTTGAACTGGGTGAATCCGAAGCTCAGAACTGCAGCCCCTGCCACAGTTTCGAACCCGGCGGTTTCGGCAGGCGTGCGGGGTCACTTTGGAACATGGTCGGTGCGCCGAAGGCGTCGGACCCCGGAATGGCCTATTCCGATGCCATGGCGGGGATGACCGGCGTGTGGGATTTCGAGGCCCTGAACGTGTATCTGGCGGATGTTCAGGGGAGCGTTCCGGGAACCGCGAAATATTTTGGTACGGTTCGGGATCGCAAGAACCGGATTGCGGTCATTGCCTATTTGCGCACCCTGGCGGATGATCCTGTCCCGCTTCCGGAATGATGTGGATAGAGAGGGGCGACAAAGGAACGACGAGATATCCAAGTGTGATCTGGTTCACAGACGGAAAGTGACGTCAGGTCAATACTCATCACATTCCTGTGTTATCGGAGTGAGTCGGATGCCGTTTCTGAACAAGACCCAGCCCACCACGATTTTCTGGGCCGTTTACCGCTCTTTCGAACGTTGCGCCAAGATGCAGAGCCGGGTGAACAGGCTTCATTGAAGGTCGCGCAAATCGAACCTTGATTGGGCATCTGGCTGAACAAGCCGGGTGCCATCCGGCGCAACACCCCGGGAAAATATCCGTCACCCTTCGGGTGCGGGGGTCCAGGGCTCTCTTCCAACCATCCTGTCGGCTTCGGCGGTGATATCGTTCATGTGCTGTTCCAGGCTTTGGCGCAGCGCTTCGATCTGGTCTTCGGTCGCTTTGCGCGGCACGCCCTCGGTCCATTCCCGGCACAGGAAAACGCCTTCGTTCCGCCAGGGTCGCGGCATCAGCAGGCGGTCCCATGTTCCGGCCTCGCGCCCGTAGCGGGCGGAATAGGTAATGCCGAAGATCCGTTTTCCAGATGTGCGCGCCCAGATCAGGGGCACGGTTGAGGCGATGCGTTCGGGGCCGCGCGGGCCGTCGGCGGCGATACCGATTGAGACGCCTTCCTTCATCCTGCCCAGCACCTCGCGCGAGAGCGCCACGTGGCGTTTGTGGCTGGACATGGCGATGGTGTCCATTCCGAAGAGCTTTTGCACACGCCCGACCATGCTGCCGGCGCGGGCTGCGGAGGTGATCGAACAGATGCGCCCCTTGTCGAGCGGGAAGAAATACGGCGACTGGGCCAGCCGCTGGTGCCAGAGCACCACGATGACCGGCTCGCCCTGAGCGGCCAGTTGATCAAGTTCATCATAGCCGATCCGCTGCCATTTGGTGTTGCGGTGCACCATGCGGATATATCCGGCAATGCGCCGGGCCAGCCAGTTCAGCACTGTTTCGCTATCGGCGATTTTCTTGCGCAAACTCACCTGTCGGGTCCTCCGTTCGGGCCGGGAACGGTTTACCCGACCTGACGCGTGACGCAACTTGTTTGTCCCTGTCTGCAATCGGCAAGGAATGTGAAAAAGCCTCTTGAGTCCTCCGCGTCGGTGGCATATCTGGTTGCTCACCACAGGGGTATAGCTCAGTTGGTAGAGCGACGGTCTCCAAAACCGTAGGTCGCGGGTTCGAACCCTGCTGCCCCTGCCAGTTCCCATAAATGAATACGAATGCCGGGCGATGTGGCGCATTGGCTTGAATTGGCCGGTTGCCTGGTCGGTTTGAAGACAGATTGTCCGGTTCTGGTGAGCCAGGCTCAATCGCTGTTTTCTATGCCGTGCGATTGCAATAATGTCGTCGCAACTATGAGAGGCCCGATGGAGTCAGATGTCGCGTTTTGATGGATACTACCTGCGGCAGCTGCTGGTGCTGTTCGGGTTTTTCACGCTGGTTCTGGTCGGTGTGTTCTGGATTACCCGTTCGGTCAGCCTGTTTGACAAGGTGATCAGCGGCGGCCAGTCGGCCATGGTGTTTCTGGAGTTTACGGCACTGTCGCTGCCAACATTGATCCGCACGGTCATGCCGATGGCGGTATTTGCCTCGGCTGTATACGCGACCAACCGGTTAAGCCGGGAAAGCGAGTTGACGGTCATGCTGGCGACCGGGTTCAGCCCGTGGCGGCTGGCCCGACCCGTTCTCTGGTTCGGAGTGATTACCGGGTTGATGATGGGAGCCATCAGCATCTATTTGCGCCCGGCGTCCATACTGCAGCTTGAACAGCGTCAGGAAGAGGTGGCCGGTGATGTCACGGCACAGCTGTTGAACGAAGGTGAATTCCTGCACCCATCCGACGGGGTGACGGTCTATATTGGACAGATCGAGCTGGATGGAACGCTGAAGGATGTGTATCTGTCCGATCGGCGCGACCCACAGGTGCCTGTGACCTATTCCGGGGCCGAGGCCTATCTGGTTCGGGGCAAGGATGGCATCAACCTAGTCATGCTCGACGGCATGGCATTGCGGTATCATGCGGGCAACCGCACGATGTCGACGACGCTGTTCGAGGATGCGACCTATGACATTTCATCACTGGCCGATGACGGGATGGGGTTGAAACGCAGCCTGCAGGCGGTGCCGACGCTGGATCTGCTGCGTGGGCCGGAGGCAATGGCCGAGGTCGAGGACTATACCCAAGGTGAGATTACCGAAGAGTTGCATCAGCGGCTTTCGTGGACGTTCATCTGCATTGCGGTGTCTTTGGTTGGGTATTCCACCCTGATGCTGGGCGGGTTTTCCCGATTTGGTCTTTGGCCGCAAATTTTGGGCGCGTTCACCATACTGGTGATACTCGAAGGTGTTCGGGGTTTTGTGGCGCCGATGGTGATCGCTCGGCCCGAACTTTGGGGGCTGCTGTACCTGCCTGCACTTGCCGGTGTGGCGGTATCAGCTGTTTTCCTGTCAATCGCAGGCAGGCCGCTCAAGCTGTTCCGTTCTGCTGCGGCGGCTAGTTGACGTCTCCGTCGGCCTCGTCCATCAGCCCGCGCAGCCAGCGCCCAGCAAGCCAGGTAGCGGGAACCCCCAACGGGATGGACCACAGGATTGCCGAGACCGGGCTGATGGCCGGAAAGCCCAGACCATGCGCGATCAGCCCGACCAGAAACAGGTTGATCGCGACAGTCAGCGCAGAGGCCGGATAAAGCAGCAAGGCCAGCTTCCATACCGGCCAGCGTCCGTCAGTGGCTGGTGCCTTCGGAGAAGGTGATTTTGTTCCAGACATTGTATTTTCCCGAGGGTTTGCGCATCGGCAGGCGTTTGACCTCTTCCAGAGTATTGGCGTCATAGACGATCACAGCGCCGTCGTCTTCCCAGATCGACACCAGAGCGTGGCGGCCGTCCTTGGTGAATTCCACGTGGGCCACCGTTTTGCCGGGTGCAGGGCGCAGGGTTTTGACGATCTCGAGGCTTTGCTTGTCGATCACGTGCATCGCGTCCTTGTTCGGGCCAAAGAACACGTCGGTCCAGACATAAGGTGAATTTTCGTGCCCGCGCATGAAGAATCCGGGGCCTTCGGTTTCAATCCGCTTGATTGTTTGCCAATTCTCCATGTCGATTACCGACACCACGCCATCGGTCAGGTGCGGTGTCGCCATGACGGTTTTGCCGTTGCGTGACCAGGTGATGCCTGACCCAAGGTGCGGCATGCCGGGCAGATCGAGATCCGCAATCTTGTGCCCTATCACCAGGTCGATTACCTGGCCGCCTTTACCGTCGCGCGACGCGCCCATCACGTATTCATAGGTCTGGTCGAAAAAGAAATCGTCCAGATAGTCGGGCGTGGTGATTTTGCGCACCGGGAAGGGATCGGGGTTCTTGACCTGACCTTCGATGCGGAAATCGTGCCCCAGACCGAATTGCGGCGGGTTGGCACCATAGAACACTTCCCAGATCTCGGGTACGTCCTTGAGCGCCAGCACAAAGCTTTCACGTGGCGGAGCCTGATAGACGGCAGAGACCCGGCTGGGCTTGCCTTTCTTGCTTTTGATCTCAACCACCTTGGCAACCGACAGATCCTCGGTCGACAGAAGCGTCAGCGAGTTGGGCAGATAGTTGGCGATGGCAACCCATTTGCCATCGCTTGACATGGCGATGTTGCGGCTGTTCACGCCGGCGCGCACGCGCCCCACCTGTTTGAGTGCCCAGATGTCGTATTTCTGAACCCAGCCATCACGGGACATGATGAAGACATAGCGCCCGTCGGGGCTGAATTTCGGGCCACCATGCACGGCAAAGGGGGTTTCGAACCTGTCGAGCACCTCGAATGTATCGCCGTCCAGAACGGACACATGGTGATCGCCGGTTTCGACGACCAGAGTGATATTCATCGGGTCGCTGTTCCAGACCGGAGCATCAACGGCGACATAGTCTTCGTCCAGCGTTCGGCTGGCCATGATATCCGCCTCGCCCCATTCGGGTGTGGATGCCAGCGGGGATTTCAGCCAGTCCGCCAGTTCCCCGATTTGAGCCGTATCCAGTTGCTCGGCGAAAGCAGGCATCTGCGTGGCGATGCGCCCGTCGGCGATCACGGCGGCCACATGAGGCCCGCGCATCCGTTTCAGCGTTTCGGGGATCAGGGCCGGGCCAACACCGCCCAGACGCCCGGCGCCGTGGCATTCGGCGCAATAGTCGGCATAGTTCTTCGCCGGGTCGGCGCCCAAGGGCAGGGCCATCACTGTCCCGAGCAGCAGGGCCGCAAGGCCCGTCCGTTTGTTCCAATTCCGCATGTTCGCGTTCCTTCTTTACCCCTTTCGAGGCAGGCAACCCGTCAGTTCAGAAGAACTGGTGTGCCGGGTCGTGGCTTTTGCCCCGGAAAGGCGTGACTTCGAGCCGTTCGGCGCTTTTTACGCCGATCTCGGCATCGTCCAGATAGCAGGCCGGGTCTTCGGCCCAGGGATCGCCGGTCAGTTGCAGGGCGCGGATACGGGTGTTGCCGCCACAGACATCCTGCAGCCTGCACGCGCCGCAGCGCCCCTTCAGCGGACGGGGGCGGGTGCGAAGAAGGGCCAGCATCGGGTCATTGCCGGTCCACAGTTCCGAGAACGGCGTCGTCTTGACGTTGCCCACGGTGTAGTCGGACCAGTAGGTGTCAGGGTGCACCCGGCCAAGGTTGTCGATATTGGCGACGCCCAGACCGCTGGAGTTGCCGCCCCAGGCCGCCAGATGCTCGCGCACATGCGCTGCCTTGGCCTCGTCGAAATTGCGGCACACCCAGTCGAGGAAATACCCCGCGTCGGCATCGTTGTTGCCGGTCACGATGTCCAGCGGCGCTTCTTCGGCGACGGCGACCCAGGCGCGATCCAGCAGCAGGTCCATCGCGTGTCGGGTACGCAGGCGCTGGGCGTCCTCGCCACGGTTCTTGTCACCGCGCCCGGCATAGACCAGGTGGCTGAGATAGAACTTGTCAACGCCCTCGTCGTCGCAAAGCTGGATCAGGTCGGGCAGGTGATGCTGGGTGCCTTCGGTCAGGCAGAAACGCAACCCCACCTTGATGCCGCGCTTCTTGCATTCGCGCACGCCGCGCAGAGCGTCGGCAAAAGCGCCTTCGACGCCGCGGAACCAGTCGTTGGTGGCGCCGATCCCATCGAGGGATATGCCGACATAGCTGAACCCGACATCGGCGATCCGGTCGGCTGTTTCGCCGTGGATCCTGGTGCCGTTGGTCGAGAGCGCCAGCATCGGCACCAGTTCGCGGGCGCGGGTGGCGATATCGAAGAAATCAAAGCGGTCCAGCGGCTCGCCACCAGACAGGATCAGGGCGGGAACGCGGAACTGGCCGATATCCTCGAGCGTCGACATGGCCTGTTCGTGGCTGAGTTCGCCGGGGAAATTCACGTCCGCAGACACGGTATAGCAGTGACGGCATTTCAGGTTGCAGCGGCGGGTCAGGTTCCAGATCACCACCGGTTTGACAGGGCCGGGGCGGCGTTTGCGAACCGGTGTCGGTTCGACAAGTTGCTTCATGTATTCGGTCAGGCGGAACATGGGGGCTTCAGCCTTTCTGTTTCAGGCGCAGCCCGGTCTTTTTCAGGATGCGCGTGGAGTAGAGGATATCGTGACCTTGACAGGCATCACCAAGGATCGCGGCGATGTCGGCGCGCTGGGCCTCGACCTCGTCGCGGTTTTCGCCATGGACCATGGCAAACAGGTTGTAGGGCCATTCCGGCAGGGCCCGGGGGCGTTCATAGCAATGGGTGACATAGGGCAGGGCACCGATACGGGCGCCAAGTTCGGCAATGCGGCTGTCATCGACATTCCAGACCGTCATTCCGTTGGCAGTCATTCCCAGCTTGTAGTGGTTTGGGGCGGCGGCGATGCGGCGGATCACGCCGCTGTCTTTCATTTCGGCGATACGCTGCAACAGCTCAGATTCGGCAAGGCCGATCTGCGCTGCGATCCGGGTGAACGGGGCGTGGGTCAGGGGCAGGCCGCCCTGCATCGCTTCGATGATCTGTCTGTCTGTTGCGTCGATCATGCCGCCACCCGGAACCCGATGAAGAATTCTTGCAGTTTGGGGAAGCGGAGGACTTGCACCCCGGTTTCCCTTTCGATGGCATCGGCGGTGGCCTCGATCCCCTCGGGCGTTTCGGTGGCCAGCACGAACCACATGTTCAGCCGGTGCGTGCGCTCATAATTATGGGCAACCTCGGGGTGGGCATTGACTTTGGTCAGGACCGTTTCGAATTCCTGTTCCGGCACCGCCATGGCGCACAGGCAGAACGCGCCACCCATGGCGGCAGCATCGAAGAACGGGCCGAAGCGGGTGATCACCCGATCGTCTTTCAGCCGCGCAAGCCGGTCAAGCAGGTCGCTTTCACCGATCCCCAGTTCCTCGGCCACGGCGGCATAGGGATGGGGCACCAGCGGCAGGTCGTCCTGCATCCGGTTCAGGATCGCACGGTCGATGGCGTCGAGAGGCGTCATGCCGCGACCTCCCTGGCCTTGATCAGCGCACCGGTCTGCTTGAAACAGCGGGTCGAGAACAGAACCTTGTGCCGCGCGCCGGAGAGTTCGGGCAATTCGGTAGCACCGGCCAGCACGTCACGGGCCTCGGGACGGGAGCGGGCGTGGATCATCGAATAGAGGCGGTAGGGCCAGACTTTTTCAACCGGGCGGCGTTCGTAACACAGCGTCACGCCGGGATGGGCGGCCAATGCCGGGCCTGCGCTGTCGATCTGTTCGGCAGGGAGATCCCATACGACCATCGCGTTCGAGGACCAGCCCAGAGCGCGGTGCCGGACAATGATGCCCAGCCGCGAAACGATACCAGCCTCATGCAGGATCGCGATCCGCTGCATGACGTCGTCCGCGTCGCGACCCAGGGAGCGGGCGAGTGTGGCATAGGGTGTGGCGACCAGAGGCAAGCCGGTGCTCAGCGCCTGAAGAAGGTCCAGATCGCCGGTCTGCATCACCGAACGGTCGATCTTGCGTGCCACTGGCACACGGGGCGTCTTTTCCGCCATCCTGAAGCCGAGATCGACGTTGAACGGACGGACCAGCCGCAGGTCGAGAACCCGCAGGCCGGTGCGGTCACCGATCCGCGCCAACGTCTCGTCGACGTGCTGCCGGTCGGGTCCGGTGGCGACAAACCAGAGGTTCCATTTGTCTTCGCGCTGATAGTTGTGATTGACCCCCGGTTCGGCGTCGATCATGGCGGCGACCTGTTCCAATCGGCCTTCGGGGGCGGCGACAGCGGCGAGAGTGCTGGCCGAAACGGTACCTGGCGCAATTGTTGCGCCGACACGGGTGATGCGCCCTGCGGCGCGCATCCGGGCCAGACGGTCGATCACCTCGTTCTCGGGCAGACTCAGCGTGTCGGCGAGTACCTGAAACGGTCGCTCGGTCACCGGAAAATCGCGCTGGAAATCATCCAGCAGGCTTCGGTCGATCGGATCGGTAATGTGGCACATGGCGTCAAAGCCCCGTTCTGTGCGCGCGGGCAGTAAAGAAAATGCCCGAGGGGCTGTCCGCCTCGATTTCGCGCAATTTTTCAAATGTTTGCGTGTCGTAAATCATGACCTTTCCGGCATCTCTGACACTGATCCACACCTCGTGCCCACGTGGTGTGAACTCCATGTGCAGCACCGCCGGGCCGGGTTTGAATTCGTGAATGATTTCCTTGGTGACGGTGTCGATCACCTGAATCGTATCGTTCAGGGGGTGGGCAAAGTTGACCCAGACCTGACGGCCATCGGGCCGGGCCATGGCAAAGACGGGCTGGCCGTGGGTCTTGGTGCGCCCGGTCTCGGTCAGAGTGTCGGCATCGACCCAAAGAACTTCGTGATGGCCGACAGCAGGCAGGACGAACTCGCGCCCCGTCAGCGCCCAGCCTTCGAGGTGGGGCATCTTGTAGACCGGCATTTCTTCTTGACCACGACCATAGCCCGGCAGGACGCGGATCGGTTCGGGATTGTCCGACCACAGGTCAAGCGCGGTCAGACCGTCCTCGCCAAAAAGACCGGTGATATAAGTGCGGCCATTGGCGGTGATCAGCGCGTCATAAGGATTTTTGCCCATGTCGGCGATCCTTGTGATGTCCGGCGCGCCCTTTGCGAAATCGGCAATCCATGTTTCGCCCGTGTCCCACATGGTGAACACGAAGCGGCGGCCCGGCGCGTCGACCAGACCGATGGTTTTGCTGTCGGTGGGAATATCCGCGACCATGTCCAGCGTGTCGGCGTCGAACACGCGCACACCACCGGGTTCGTAGTTGGACACGGCCACCAGTTTGCCGTCATCCGAAATGGCTCCGCCGATGGCGTTGCCCGCCTGTACGACGCGGTTCACGATCTGGCGGGTGACTATGTCGACCTTGGTCAGCCCACCATCGCGGCCGAAAACATAGGCGAACCGTTCATCGGGTGAATAGACCAGCGAGGCATGGCTGAGATCGCCCAGGCCTTCGATCCGTGCCAATGCGGCGCGATCGGACTGGTCGACCAGGAGGACCGAGCCGGTCGCACGTTCGATCACGAGGCCGAGATCGCCGGTGGCCATTGGTTCGGCCTGTGCAGTGCTCATCATCAGCGTGGCCAGCAGGCCGAATGCAATCCGTTTCATTGTCCCTCCGGTTCCAGCAGGTAACGGGCGATCCACTCGGCCTCTTCCTGAGTCATCAACGGACGCCAGGGGGGCATGGCCGTATCCGGAATACCGTCGAGGATGACGCCGGTCAGAATGTCCAGATCATAGTGTTGCAGTGTCTCGGAGCGCAGATCAGGGCCAAGCCCTCCCTTGAGCGACAGGCCGTGGCACGAGCCGCAATCCTGATGCACCAGACGTTTCAGGGCGTTCGGGTCGAGTGCGTCGGCGGCAATAGCCGAGGTCGCGACCAGCGCCAGTGTGGTCAGCGTGGCGCGAAAGGAAAAACCGATCCGCCCGGGTGTGGCGGACGGCATTTGCATGAAGCTAGGCATTGGCAGTTGCCTGTTCGATAAGGTCGGCAACGGGACGCTCGTCGTAGAGTGACACCACCTTGCCGATGATGAAAAGAGTAGGGGCGGTCAGTTGGGCTTCGCGAACATCCGTTGCGATGCGGTCGAGGCGCGACACCAGGCGCCGCTCGTCCGGCGTGGTGGCGCGGCCCACGGCCAGAACCGGGGTCGAACCGGGCAGGTTCTCGGTCATCAGGCCCATTGCGATCTGGCCGATATTGGCAACACCCATGTAGATCACGAGCGTGGTCGACGGATCGGCCAGCCGTTTCCAGTCGAGGTCGAGAACCTTGTCGGCCTGACGGTGACCGGTGACATATTGCACCGAGGTCGCCAACCCGCGATGGGTGAGCGGCACGCCGGTCGAGCAGGAGGCGCCCTGAGCGGCGGTGATGCCGGGCGCGTATTCGACCGCGATGTCATGAGCCGTCAGATAGGCGGCCTCTTCGGAACCGCGGCCGAAAATCACCGGGTCGCCGCCCTTCAGGCGGGCTACCGTATGTCCGGCGCGGGCCTGTTCAAGCAGTATCTCGTTGATCTGCTCCTGCGGCACGGTATGGCATTTGGGGGCCTTGCCGACCGGGATCATGCTCGCGCCCTCGGGGCTCATGGCGAGGATTTCGGGCGAAACCAGGCGGTCATAGACAACGACATCGGCTTCGCGCAGCATCCGCAGCGCGCGCAGGGTCATCAATTCAGGGTCGCCCGGGCCGGCTCCGATCAGAAATACCTTACCGCTCATTTGCAAACTCACTTGTCCTGAACTTCCGCAGACGCCGACCCTCGGAACACAGTCCGTCCGCGCGCAAAAAAGCGAGTGAAAACGGGAGTGTGGCTGGGGATTCCTGGCGTTCCATGGTCGCAGACTGGCCGATGGCAAAAGGAGTCGCCTTGACATAAGTTAAGGAGCGCGAGAATTGCTCTCGCGCCCCTTGATCATGCCCGAATTGTCGCCTTGGTTCAGGGTTCGACCGTGACCATTCCGATCATGTTCTGCGTTTCCCAATGCGGGCCGCACAGGTAGTCCTGCGGGCCGGGGGTGATAAAGGTCAGCTCGACGGTTTCTTCGGGGAATATCCGGTCGGTTTCCGGCACGCTTCCGTCTTTCAGCAGCACGCTGTGACTGGTGCGCTTGTCGACATTTACCCAGCGCACCGTTGTTCCCGTTTTGACGGTCAGTTGCGCGGGGCAGAAATTGTATTTGTACATCAATACGATCTCGGCATCCTCGACCGTATCCGAGGGCTGTCCGAACAGTTCGACATAGCGCTCTTCGGCTTCGGCGCAGATTGCAGCCGTGTCTTCGTCGGCGGCAAAAACGGGAAAAGCTGCCGCAAGCGACAGCAGGGTGGCGGGAAGAAGGTGTTTGGCATGCATCTGTCAGATCTCCTTTCCGGAAAGAACAGGGGCCGGAGTTGTCCGGCCCCTGCAAGCACTTACTGTTTCACCACATTAATGGTCGCGCTGTCATCATCCAATGCGAGGCTGGTGTTCAGCGTGACGTGGTGGAAGCGGGCAGCGGCAAAGTCGTCGTGAATCGCAAAGCCGACCGTGTAGGTCTGACCCGGAACCAGTGGTACGTCGCCGGGGGCACCGCTGTCGAGCGGCCGGGTAAAGACCACGGTCCAGATACCACCCGACAGGCTGGCCGAGGCGGCCATTTCGCCGTCGTTCACGACCCGTTGCTCCAGCAGATAGCCATTTGAGGAACTGCCGTCGGCATAGACACGCAACAGGTCGAGGAAGGTGCCGTCCTTGAGATACTGTTCGATCTCTGCCTCGGCCTTCAGCTTGTCCCAACCGCCCAGCGGTTTATCCCCACGACCCCGGATTTCGATGTCGGTGCGGCTTTCGCTGAGGTATTTAGTGACCGTGTTCTGGGCGGTTAGCCGCGCGGTGACGTCACCGTTTGCCGCCACGCCATCCGCGCCCGGATCGAAGGGCATATAGGTGTTGTCGGCGTGGCAAGAGGCCCAGCACCCCACCTGATCGCCCATTTCAATTCCGGTTCCGGTGATCATCATGGCGACCTTGATCTGGTTGTCGGGGTCCATCTTGCCGCCGTCGACAAACGGGGCAGGGTTATGGCCCGCATCCGACCATTGCAGGCGAATGTACAGATTTTCGTCGTCATGCGCCGCCTGAACGGTTGCATCGATCACGCCGCGCTTGCCCGGAATCGGGGTCGGTTCCAGATCTCCGCCTGCGACAATCTTGTTGCCGATCGTGTCCAGTTCCTTGGCGTGGCAGGTCGAGCATTGATCGCCGCCCTTGGTTAGCGGACGCGCGCCGCCGTGGGTCTTGCCGTTCTGAACCCATTCGAACGAGGCTTGGCCAGGGTAGAACAGTTTCATGTCCGTCGCAGCGACCGAGTTCCAGTCGATGTTGGAAGCGACATCGTCGCCACCACCAGCGGTCGAGGCCTCGGTTGTGCTGCCGTTGGCCTTGGCACGCTCTTCGGCGACCGCCGATTCGACCGCAGCGGCAATCTGGGCTTGTACGGCTTCCTGCTGCGCCTTCTTGGCGGCGTTTGCTGCTTCGGCCTCGGCGGCTTCCTTGGCTTCGATTCGTGCGAGGCTTGCCAGGTATTCTTCCGGAATCTCACGGATGAAATCCGGATTCGGCGTTTCGAGTTTTTCCAGATACTCTTCATCCGCGCGTTCGCGGGCGTCCGAGTGAGCGATACCCTTGTGACAGTCGATGCAGGTCTGACCCACTTTCATCGCGTTCAGGTGTTGTTGACGAGCGCGGGGACGCTGGAATTCGGGCATCATCGATTCGAAATCGTGACAGTTCCGGCATTCGCGCGAATCGCTGGATTTCATCCGCTCCCACTCGTTCATGGCCAGATGCACGCGCTTGGCCTCGAACTTCTCTCGGGTGTTGATGGTGCCGACCATCTTTCCGTAAAGCTCTTTTGAGGCCTTGATCTTGCGGATGATCTTGTGGGTCCAATCCTTGGGAACGTGGCAATCGGAGCAGACCGCGCCCACGCCCGAGCGGTTCACGTCATGGATCGTGCCCTGATATTCCTGATAGACGAAATTCTCCATCTCGTGGCACGAGATGCAAAAATCCTTGGTGTTTGTGGCTTCCATTGCGGTGTTGAAACCGCCCCAGAAGACGATACCGGCGACAAATGCACCGGCGATACCGGCCAAGGGCATTCCCCAAAGGAAATACCGGCGCCAGATCGGTTTTTTCTTTTCCGTGTCCGTGGGCTGGTTCATGTCCAGACTCCGTATTGGCTTTGTTGTCTGGCCTTGGGTGAGAGGCCGGTTGCTTTGGCTGTTTGGTCGCGGGCCTGTGTGACAGTTGGGTCACGCGTGCCCGGGAACGAGGAAGGGGCGGGCGATCTGCCCGCCCCTTCCATGGCAGTTCCTGTCACATCAGGTGACGTGGTTCGAACGGTTGTAGACGTTGAACTTGCCGGTCGGGGCATACAGTCCATCGATCCGCCCGATCTCTTCCAGCGTTTCCGCGTCGAAGATCACGATCTGACCGTTCGGTTCTTTCGAGTCGGCCAGGTTCCACTTGGAGACCCAAACTTCGGTGCCGTCTTTGTTGAACTCGAAGTGAACCGCGGCGTTGCCTTCGTCCTCGGTGATCTGGATCGTTTTCACAATCTCACCGGTCGCCTTGTCAATGACCTGCACCGACTGCTGGATTTCAGGCTCGGGGTGTTTGGTCTGGTCAGCCCACACGTACTTGGAGTTCGGGTGGGTCCGGACAAACAGGCCGGGGCCGTCTGTTTCCACTTCGTAGCAGATCTTCCAAGCGTTGTCGGCATGGCCTTCCGGGTCGTTGCCCCAGACGGTCACGGTGCCGACGCCCAGGTGGGTCGTACCGGCCACCGGGCCGCAGTTCGGGTCTTCCCAGTTGGCGCCCGGGCCGGGGTGCGGCAGGGCTGCGGTGTCGATCATTGCTTCGAGCTTGTGCGTCTGGGTGTCGACGACAACCATTTTGTTAGACGCGTTCGCGGCGATCTGGAAGTACCGGCCTGTCGGGTCAAAGAACCCGTCGTGCAGGAATTTGGCCGAGTTGATCTTGTCGATCCGCAGGTTGTCGAGGTCGGAATAGTCCACTTGCCACAGTTGGCCCAGCTCTTTCACCGCGACGATCCAGGTCGGTTCGTTCGGGGTGGTGTAGATGGCAGCCACACGGCTTTCCTCGACGTATTCGCCATCGACGTTGGTGCCGCGGGTCGAGACGACTTTCAGCGGTTCCATGGTTTGAGCATCGACAATCGCGAAGTGCGGCGGCCAGTAGCCCCCACCGATGACGTATTTGCCGTCACCGGACACGGCGACATCGCGCGCGTCATAGGCAATCTTGACTTCCGAAACCAGCATCTTGTCCGGCGTCTGCCAGAGGTCGATCTTGGTCATCTTGCCGTCGCGGCCCATGGTGTACCAGAAGCGGCCAGGGTTTTCCGGCTCTTCCAGCTTGTGGTGCTCGGAGGCCTTGAGCACGTGCACGGCATAGCCGGTCGGGATGTGCGCCAGTACTTCCTTGGTGTCGCCGTCAATCACGGCCACCTTGCCTACGTCACGTTCGATGACGACAAAGAAGTTCTCCCAGTTGCGGCCATGCAAAGGCTCGGTCGGGTAGTCGGCTTCTTCGACATAGACCTTGCGGGTCTGTTTCATTTGCTCGAGGGACATCTCGGGCGGTTTCGGCGCGTCCATCATGATGTACGTCGCCATGTCCTTGATTTCCTGCTCGGTCATGATGTCCGAGAAGTTGTTCATCCCGCCTTCGGTACCCCAGGCGATGATTTTCTCAAGGCGTTCCTGCCCCAGCTTCAGTGTGCCACCTTCGGTGACAGTGCCGTCTGCGGCGGTCTTTTTCCAATGGGGTTCAAGGTTTTTACCGGTGGCACCTTTGCGCAGAACGCCGTGGCAGCCCGCGCATTGTTCGAAGTAAAGCTGCTTCGAGCTTTCGAAGGCTTCTTCGCTCAGGGTTGGCTCTTGTGCGAATGCTGGCGCGGCGACAGTGCCAAGCAGCATTGCCAGACCAGCCCCCAGGGCGCGTCCGGTTTTGTTGTAGCTGATTCCAAGTGACATGATCACTCTCCATATGCGTGGTGAGGCAGGTCGGAATGTGCGGCAAACGGGGGCGGTGCCGCCTTGACAAAAGTCAACGGAGTTCGCGGAAACGTGAATCCGTACGGGCGTCATCCCGCCGCAGGGCGACCTGAAATCCCGAATTCAATTGATTTTGGTTAAGTGTGACGCCTCATCTGCCCGCTAGTTGTTTTGCTGCGGGCATTTTGGACCCAAGTGTCGCAGATGGCCGTTTGAGAAAACAAATGAATTTGCGCCCAGCCCATTGCCAGGGCCGAAGGAGAACAGGAATGTCGTCGATCGTTGGTCGCGTCTTGGGTGAAGGGTTTCGCATCTTTTTTCTGGCAGCCGGTATCTATGGTGTTTTTACCGGGATAATCTGGACAATGTATCTGGCCGGCATAGCTGAAGGGCCGCTGCGGGATGGTGTGCCGGTCCTGTGGCATGCCCACGAGATGATCTTTGGCTATGCTACTGCAGCGATTGGCGGATTTTTCCTCACGGCGGTGCCGAACTGGACCAACACACCGGGCGCCCGGCGCGGGTTCATCACTCTGGCCGCTGGCCTGTGGCTGGGTGGGCGGCTGGCAGTCTGGTATTCGGGGATGATGCCCCCGGTTTGGGTGGCGGTTCTCGACCTGGCTTTTATCCCGGTTCTGGCGATAAAGATCCTGTCCCAGTTGGTGAAACGCCCAAAACCGCAGAACATCATGTTTCTGCTTTTTCTAACCTATCTCTGGATCGCTGATCTTTTGGTGCATCTTGAGTGGCTGGGAATTACACAGGACAGCGCACAGGCCGGGCTACGGGGTGGCTTGACGGCGATTTGCGCCCTGATCTCGGTTCTTGGGGGTCGCATCACCCCCGCGTTCACCCGCAATGCGATGAAGCGTTCGGGTGTTGCTGAAAGCCACTGGCCCCGGAGCTTTCCGCTGGTCGAGCGCACGGCTCTGATCCTGGCGCTGGCCTTGCCGCCGCTGGTTATGTTGGGGACCCCGGCCTGGGGGCTGGGTCCGGTCGCCATCCTGTTCGGGCTGGTTCAGGCCCTGCGGCTGTCTCGCTGGGGTGGCATCTGGTGCCTGGGACAGCCGATTCTGTGGTCCCTGCACCTGGGGCTGGCGATGCTGGCACTGGGCATGGTGCTTTGGGGGCTGTCGGCGCTGGGCATCGGACGCGAAATCGCCGGGTTGCATGTTCTGGGAATTGGTTGCGTGGGCGGCATGACACTGGCAGTCATGAGCCGTGCGTCGCTGGGGCATTCCGGGCGTGAACTGGTCGCGCCCTTCCCAATGATTCTGGCCTATGCGCTTATGGCCGTTGCGGCCTTGCTCAGGTGGGTCGGAGCGGAACTGGACGGTGCGTACCTTGTTGCCATGCTGGTGACCGGAGGGCTGTGGGTCACGGCTTTTGCGCTTTACATTGCGTCCATGTGGGCCGCATTGACCGGGCCGCGCTTTACAGCCACTTGAGCAGCCGGAACAGCAGGAAAATGGTGATGCCAAGGGCGATTGAGCCTCCGGCTAGCAGCCAGAATGCGGTCGGCGAGGCGGTGCCTGGCATCCCGGCAATGTTGACGCCGAAGAGACCCGTCAGAAAGCCGAGCGGCAGGAAAACCGCCGCGATGATCGACAGGGTATAACTGTTCCGTCCCAGCAGGCGTACCTGTTCCGAGGCAATCTGATCCTGGACCGCCGCCAATCTGTCGCGGGTTGCGTCCAGTTCTTCCAGAGTGCGCCGGGTGCGGTTGACTGCCTCGCGCAGGTTGATGATTTCGGAAGGGTCAAGCAGCCGCGCTTCGTTGCGCAAGAGCGCATCCAGCGCCTCGCGTTGCGGGTGCAGGAACCTGCGCATCTTGATGACGGTCAGGCGCAGGGCGCTGAGGCGGTCATGCAGATCCACGGTTCCTTCCAGGGCTTCTTCTTCCAATCCGTCGGTCTGGTCATCCAGTTCCAGGGAAACGATTTCGATTCGGTGGGACAGTCCGTGCAGAAGTTCGACCAGAAACGCACCGACCGAAGCCGGGCCCGTGCCAGCCGTGGCCTTGCGATGTATTTCGTCGGCCGCCCAGATCTTTCGGGTGCGTGCCGAGATCACGGCGTTGGGCGTGATCCACATCCGCAGTGACACCATGTCCTCGCGGCTGGAACCGGGGTTCAGGTTTACGCCGCGCAGGTTGAGGATCAGCCCATCTTGCAAAGCATCGCATCGTGGGCGCGTTTCGGATTGGGTTAATGCGGACGCAACCACCGCCGGAAGGTTTTCTTTGACCCACTGGCCTGTCGCCTCGTCAGCGAGATTGAGATGAAGCCACCGGTACGTTTTTTCACTGGGTGGCATGGGTAAGGGCCAGTCATCGACGATGACCTGTGCGCGTTCACCCGAAAAATCGAAGGCGCAGACTGGTTGCAGACGTTTATTTGGCATTCTCGCACCGAATTAAATTAGGCGAAGATTGGAACGAATGTGTCGGTCGGGTCCAGAAAAAACCGAATCCTCAGGCTGTCAGGTGCTCCAGCAGAATCGCAAGACCGAGACCGATCAGGATCAAGCCGCCAAAAACCTCGATGCTGCGCCCAAAGCGCTGACCCAGCAACCGGCCGGTCAGAGCGCCAGTGGTGCTCATCGTCATAGTTGCCAGACCGATGGCCAGAGCGATGATCACGATGTCCACGTCTATAAAGGCAAACGACACACCGACAGCCATGGCGTCCACAGATGTGCCGATGGCCGTTGCAAGCAAGGCAAGTGGGGAGTGCAGCCTGGGTGCGCCGCCGTCGCCATCACGCTGGCCCGCATGAATGATTGTTCGCATTCCGACCAGGCCGAGTAGCGCGAATGCAATCCAGTGATCGAACGCCTGCACGTACTGGCTGGCAACGACTCCGAGGGCCCAGCCGAGCAGCGGTGTGACCGTTTCAACAAGGCCAAACACCGCGCCTGTCCTCAGGGCGCTCGCAAGCGGCGCGCCCTGTCGCACCGCGCCGCGGCCGATGGAGGCGACGAAGGCGTCTATTGACATGGTCAAGGCCAGCAGGCCGATTGTGATCGGGGTCATGCGCGCATCCTCGTGGGCCGAACCGGGTGCCATTTGGAATCCGCCCGCAGAGTCCAATCACCACGGTCTTGCTGAGCCTGGGACAGTCCCGAGACCGGGCGTGCCACGCGGATATCCCGCGGGTGTGTTGACACGTCCCCGCACGCTTGCGGTTGCTACTCCCCGATGCCGTCGAGATAGGGACGCTTCGTGTTTTTGTCAATGATAACAGTATGATGTGATTCTGCGACGCAATTGCAGAAGTCGGGGTTCCCCACCGGGGAGTGTCGAAATTTTCGGAAATTCGCCAATACAGGCCGAAACATGCCTGGAAGTCTTGACTTTGGTTAAGGCGTCCCTATGCGCCAGCGGCCATTTTCCTTGCACCAGCAATGCGGCGCAAAGGAGAGCGCAATGCGCGAAGTCATGACAAAGAGCATGGCCCGCAATATCTTTTATGGCGGGTCCCTGTTCTTCATACTAATCTTTCTGGCCTTATCGGCCCACTCACACTTGTACATCATCGGGTCGGAAAACGCGGCCAAACTCGACGACAGTGTGGCCCGGGGCAAGCATGTTTGGGAAAAACATGCCTGCATCAACTGCCACTCGATTCTGGGCGAAGGTGCATATTTCGCCCCGGAAGTCGCCAATGTGATGACCCGTTGGGGCGTACTGGACGACCCCGAGGCGGCTTTTGAAACCCTGAAAGGGTGGATGGAGGCGCAGCCCACGGGCATCGAGGGCCGGCGTCAGATGCCTCAATTCAACCTCAGCGACGAAGATATCCGGGATCTCGCGAACTTCCTGATCTGGACGGACAATATCGACGCTCAGGGCTGGCCCCCGAATGACGCGGGCTAAGGAGGGAACGGAGAAATGAAATACGAATCCCAAAAAATCGCTCTGGTCTACTTTGCCGTAGCCATGGCGCTGTTTGCGATCCAGGTGCTGGGCGGTCTGCTCGCAGGCTGGATCTATGTTGCGCCCAACACGCTTTCCGAGCTGTTGCCGTTCAACATCGTGAGAATGCTGCACACCAACTCATTGATCGTGTGGTTGATCCTTGGCTTCTTCGGCGCCGCCTATTTCCTGATCCCGGAAGAGGCGGAGCGCGAAATACACTCGCCCAAGCTGGCCTATCTGCAGTTGCTGATCCTCGTGGTCGGTACGCTGGGCGTGGTTCTGACCTATGTCTTCAACCTGTTCGAAGGTAACTGGCTGCTGGGTAAAGAAGGCCGCGAGTTCCTTGAACAACCCAAATGGGTCAAGGCTGGTATCGTCGTTGCGGCACTGATCTTCCTCTACAACATCTCGATGACGGTGCTGAAGGGCAAGAAAACCGCAATCACCAACATCCTGCTTCTGGGCCTGTGGGGGCTGGCGCTGCTGTTCCTGTTCAGCTTCTACAACCCCTCGAACCTCAGCCTTGACAAGCAGTACTGGTGGTACGTGGTTCACCTGTGGGTTGAAGGCGTTTGGGAACTGATCATGGCCTCGATCCTGGCCTACCTGATGCTCAAGCTGACGGGCGTTGACCGTGAGATCGTCGAAAAATGGCTTTATGTCATCGTTGCTGCCGCCCTCTTCTCGGGCATCCTGGGCACCGGCCACCACTACTATTGGATCGGTACTCCCGGTTACTGGCAGTGGATCGGTTCGATCTTCTCGAGCCTTGAGGTGATCCCCTTCTTCGGCATGATGGCATTCGCCTTTGTCATGGTCTGGAAAGGCCGTCGTGACCACCCTAACAAGGCCGCGCTGTTGTGGTCGCTGGGCTGTGCCACGCTTGCCTTCTTTGGGGCCGGCATCTGGGGCTTCCTGCACACGCTGCACGGGGTGAACTATTACACCCACGGGACACAGATCACCGCAGCCCATGGTCACCTGGCCTTTTACGGTGCCTATGTGGCCTTGAACTGCGCGATCTTCAGCTATGCGATGCCGATCCTTCTGAACCGCGATCCGTATAACCAGGTACTGAACATGGCGTCGTTCTGGCTGATGACCAGCGGCATGGTGTTCATGACTTTCGTGCTGACCTTTGCGGGAACTGTTCAAACGCACATGCAGCGTGTGGTAGGCGACTACTACATGGATGTGCAGGATCAGGTTGCCATCTTCTACTGGATGCGCTTCGGTGCAGGTCTGGTGGTTGTCATTGGCGCGTTGCTCTTCATCTACTCGATCTGGGTGCCGCGCAGGGAGCTGGTCGAACCTGGCCCGCTTGAGCGTGACCGCCTCGACAAGGACCCTGACCACGTGGCAGCGGAGTAATGAGGATGGACGGCTCCATGAAACTCGGAACGGGGGCGGCTGACGCCCCCTTCTACCTCTCGCAGGGTGATGAATGCGATGTCTTCACCGCTGCATATAACAACAGTCTGCCGGTCCTGCTGAAAGGTCCGACAGGATGCGGCAAAACCAGGTTTGTGGCCCACATGGCCGCCAAACTTGGTCGTCCGCTTTATACCGTGGCCTGCCATGACGACCTGGCCGCCGCCGACCTGATCGGGCGCTACCTGTTGAAAGGTGGGGAAACCGTCTGGGTCGATGGGCCGCTTACCCGCGCGGTGCGCGAGGGTGCTATCTGCTATCTTGACGAGGTGGTCGAGGCGCGCAAGGACGTGACCGTGGTGCTGCACCCGCTGACCGACGACCGGCGCATCCTGCCGATCGACCGTACCGGTGAAGAGCTTGAGGCCGCGCCCGGTTTCATGTTGGTGGCATCCTACAACCCGGGCTACCAGAACATCTTGAAAACCCTGAAACCTTCCACCCGCCAACGATTCATTTCGGTTGAGTTCGACTTTCCGTCTCCGGAACTGGAGGCCAAAGTCGTGGCCGAAGAAAGTGGGTTGTCGCTGGAACGCTGCAAGCCGCTGATCCGGTTGGCGAACAAGCTGCGCGGTCTCAAGGGGCAGGACCTTGAGGAGGGGGTTTCCACCCGCCTTGTGGTTTATGCCGCGACGCTGATCGCGCAGGGCATGTCCACCGATCGCGCCATTCTGGCCGCCATGATCGAACCTCTGACCGATGACGAGGATATCAAACGCGGGCTCCTCGATCTTGTCACGGCCGTCTTTGGGTGAGGCCGACCGATGGTCAAGATCGACTTTGAGCCATGGGAACCCGAAGAAACCATCGGGAAACTGTGGCACACCCTCGCCAGCCGCCTTGATGCACCTGAGGTGCACGTTGGAGCCGCGGTCGACCTGTCGCAGGTCGCGGGGCGGCTGGCCGTTCTTTTCCGGGGGCTTGGCGGAAGTCCGGGTGTCGAGCTGCGCCCGGTTTCGCCTGAGCTTTCCCGCCACCGGCTAGGCTGGCGCCGTCGTCTGGCGACCGAGGCCGAGCTGTTGCCGCGCGCCTCGTTCGACGGCGAGGTTTTGCGCCTGCCAGACCGGCTGGCAATCTTTCCCTATCGTGAGGCCAACGGCGCACTTTACGTCTGGCTTGCTGCCGCTGCAGCCCATGCCGGAACCCGCATCGACGAAGAAGACCTGTTGCGTGCAGATTTGCGTGCCTTGCATGCCGCCAGGGATATGGTGACGGAAACTTTCGACAATGCACCGGGTCTGCGTCCGCTCTATGACGAGCTTTGCAAGGGGATGCTGCATCAGCGCGAGGTTCCGGACCTGCCGCCGGTTGAGGCCGCAGTTGAGGAACTGATCCGGAAAATGTTGGGGAATTCAGAGCCCTTGTCCTCCAAGGCTGAGCAGTTGTGGGCCGTCGATGCTGACCTCACCGCCCCGCGCGGGTATCAGCCCTTCCGCCCGGTCGCCTTGTGGCCCGAGTTGCGTGCGGTTGCCTTTTCCGAACATCACGAGGCGGAAAGCCGCGACACCGATGGTCCTCCGGAAGAGTCGAGCGAGAAAACCCACCGGGCGCGCCGCCGTAAATCCGACCAGGCAGAGCGCAACGACAGCTTCATTCTGCACAAGTTCGAGGCGATTCTAAGCTGGGCCGAGTTCCTGAACCTCAACCGCCGCGTCGATGACGACGACCCGGACAATGCCAAGAAAGCAGCCGACGATCAGGACGAGATCGGTCTGGGGCAGATTTCCAAGGCACCGCCGACACGGTTGAAACTGCACCTCGACCTCGCGCCCGAAGACGTGGATCGCGAGCGATCGTCAGGCCGCATTCTTTATCCGGAGTGGGACGTGCGGTCGGGCCAGTACCTGCCGGATCACGTGAATGTCCTCACCTCGGATGCCGATATCCGCGAAGATGCCGCTGAGTTTGGCAAAGACCCCGCCACCGCCCGCCGCATCCGCGCCGTCAAGCGCCAGTTCGAGGCCCTGCGCCCGGGGCGCGTGATGACCCGTGGTCACCTGGATGGCGATCAACTGGATATCGAGGCCGCCGTACGGGCCCAGGTGGACCGTCTCGCCAATGGCGAAGCAACCGAACGGGTCTGGATGCAGTCGCGACCCGAGGCGCGCGATCTGGCGGTATCGATTGTTCTGGATGTCAGCCGCTCGACCGAAAGTGCAGTCGCGGGCCGTGCCGTCATCGATATCGAACGCGAGGCGCTGGCGGCGCTGGCGTGGGGTTTGAACGCATGCGGTGACGATTTCGCGATCCATGCCTTCAGCTCGCTCAAGCGTCACCGGGTGTATATCCAGCGCTGCAAGGGGTTTGACGAGCCGATGGGACCCGCAGTGGAACAGCGCATCGCCTCGCTGCGGCCCGGCCACTATACCCGTCTGGGTGCGGCGATCCGGCACTGTTCGGCCGATCTGGCCAGTCAGTCCCGCAAACGACGCCTGCTGCTGGTCATCACAGATGGCAAGCCCAACGATCTGGACCACTACGAGGGCCGCCACGGTATCGAAGACACCTGCATGGCGGTTCGAGAGGCACGCCGCGCCGGGCAGTCCGTCTTTGGTGTAACCATCGACAAGACAGGCAAAAGCTGGTTCCCACGCATGTTCGGGCAGGGCGGCTTTGCGGTCATCCCCGACCCGAACCGTCTGACTATGGCGTTGCCGCAGATCTATCGTCAATTGGTCGGCGCATGAGCGACGCCACCCTGATTGATGAGCTTCCTGGCGAGTTGCTCATGTGGGTGCTGATCATCAGCGAGTTGCTGGTCTTTGGCGCTGGACTCATCGCCTTCATGGGGGTGCGCCTGACTGATCCGGCGGGTTTTGCAGAGGCGCAGTCGCATCTTTACCGCACTGGCGCTGCGCTTAACACCGCGGTGCTGGTCACGTCAGGTTACCTGGCGGCAAAGGCGCTTGCGTGGCGCCGCGAGGGGCAACGCAAAGCCCCGCGCCTTGCGTTGATTTCGGCGGCCCTTCTGGGGGTCCTGTTCCTGATCATCAAGGGCGTGGAATATGCCGGAAAGGCGGCTGATGGCATCGGTTTCGACACCCACCCGTTCTTCATGTTCTACTATCTGCTGACGGGATTTCACGCCGCGCACGTTCTGGCCGGAACCGGCATCCTGCTGCTGGTCGCCTGGCGCGACGATCCTGCCAATATCGAGGCGGGATCGCAGTTCTGGCACATGGTCGACCTTGTATGGGTGCTGCTGTTTCCGGTGATCTATCTGTTGGGGTGACGAAAATGGTTTCTTCTCGTTCCGGAAACGGAGACACAGACCGCCTAACGGGCGCGTGGGTTGCTCTTCTGATGCTCAGCTTTGCCTCGGCGCTGCTGACCATTCTGCCCGTTTCGCCCAAGGTTGTCGGCGCGGGTATCTTGGTTCTGGCGCTCGCCAAATCACGCGTTATCCTCGCCCGTTATCTGGCGCTCGAAGAAAGCCCAAGCTGGCTGCGGGGGTTCACCATGGTCCTGACTGGGTTCACTGCCGTTGTCTTTGGCCTCTATCTGGTCTGACCGCCGCCCTTCAGCTTTGGAACGCTGTGGCCAGGTTTTCGGGCAGATCAAATTCGCCGAGGGCTCGAGACCGCGCTGCGACCGACATTTTGCGGGCAGTCTTTTCCACGATGCGTTGGATTTTTTCGGCGGAGTGCTTTTCGGCAAACGGGGAAAAATACCATTTGAGAAATACGAAACAGATCACATCCTCAAGCGCCTGAACTTCTTCGTCGCGCTTGATACCCTCTTTGCGCAGCATACGACCCGCTGTTTCGACTTCTTCGGCGTCATACCCGGCCTCGGCCATAAGCCGCATGACCACATCCGCATGATGCACGCCCTGCGCTTTGCGCCAGGCCAGATAACCGGCGCGACCTTCGGGATATTGTGTCCGAGCCAGCTTCCAGCGTTCCACATGCTGGCCGCGCGCGGCAATCTGCAGGATTTCGGAGGCGTCGGGGAACAACCGGTTCAGTTCCGAGCTCATCCTTTCACCATATAGCAGAGCTTCGGGACGACCCTCTTCCCTGTTTGGATCAGCTTCATTTGCAGCGTCGACCGCCGCAAGCACCTTGTTCATTCGCTCGCTCATCACCGGCTCCAGTTCTCGGCAGGATCGCTTTCGGCGTAATCGCGCAGCATTTCGATGTCAGCGATTTCGGCGTGGTTTCTTTTCACCGTCACTCCGGCGCTTTTCAGGCGGGAGAACGCGCGGCTCAGACTTTCCGGTTTCATGCCCAGACGTCCGGCAATCAGCATCTTGTCGTACGGCAAGGTTACATCGCATGTGCCATTTGCTGTGTCACACAGGTTCAACAGGAACTCGGCAACCCGCTGCGCCCCGGTTTGCGCCTTGAGCTGTTCCAACTGAGCGACCAGTGAGTGCAGATGCGTGAATGTCGATGCCAGGATCGAGACGCAGATCTCGGGGTCTTCCTTCATCAGCGAAATGAAGACATGGCTGGGGATGTGCATCACTTCGGAGGTCGAAACCGCCTCGGCAGAAACCGGATACGGCATATTGCGCAGCGCCACGGCTTCGCCAAAGCTTTCACCGCGGGTAAAGACGCTTACCACGGCTTCGGCCCCTGTCGGAGCCATGCGAAAGAGCTTGACCCAGCCACTGATCACGACATGGATGGCCTGTGCTTTTTCTTCTTGCAGAAATATCGTCTCGCCCCGGTCATAGCTACGCCAGATGGCGTGGCTCAGCAGGGTGTCCACATGCTGATCCGGCAATGAGCGAACCAGCACGGATTGCCGTGCGATTGCCTTTTGTGCTTCGTGCGCCAAGCGCTTTTCCCCTCTCGTCCGTCGACAGGCTTTATGGGCCATTTTGTCCGTCTCCGACCAAGCTAATGCAAAGAGTCGTGTGGCGCACCTGCATTTTCGCGCGCTGTTAGTCAATGCCGTGCGGCCACTTGACAATTGTCATTTGGCGCGCTGGATCCTCGCCCTAGTCTGCGGGGAACCTCAGAATACCCGGGAGAAGCCAGTCATGGATTACGAGCGTTATTTCACCCAGAGCCTTGATTCGCTGAGGGACGAGGGGAACTATCGTGTCTTCATCGACCTCCAGCGCCGTTGCGGTGCCTTCCCGAATGCGCGGCAGACCGACGGGCCGGTTCAGCGCGATGTGCGGATCTGGTGTTCGAACGACTATCTGGGCATGGGGCAGCATCCGAAAGTGCTGACTGCGATGCACGATGCGCTCGACCGCTGCGGGGCCGGAGCCGGGGGGACGCGCAACATATCCGGCACCACGCATGACCATGTTCTTCTTGAGGACGAACTGGCCGATCTGCATGGAAAAGAGGCGGCGCTGCTGTTTACCTCGGGCTATGTCTCGAACTGGGCGGCGCTGGGTACATTGGCCTCGAAAATTCCCGGTCTGATCGTGTTCTCGGACGCGCTGAACCACGCCTCGATGATTGAGGGCATCCGTCATTCGCGGGCGCAAAAGATAATCTGGAAACATAACGATCTTGCGGATCTTGAGGCAAAGCTGGCCGCCGCCGATCCGGTGGCGCCCAAGATGATTGCCTTTGAATCGGTCTATTCCATGGATGGCGATATCGCGCCTATCAAGGAAATCTGCGACCTGGCAGATAAATACGGTGCCATGACATATCTGGACGAGGTACACGCCGTAGGTCTCTATGGCCCGCGCGGCGGCGGTATTGCCGAGCGCGAGGGTCTGATGGACCGCCTGACGGTGATCGAAGGAACCCTGGGCAAGGCATTCGGTGTGGTTGGCGGATACATTGCCGCCTCTGCTGCGCTATGCGATTTCGTGCGCAGCTTTGCCAGCGGGTTCATCTTTACCACGGCTTTGCCACCTTCTGTTGCCGCTGGCGCAGCTGCTTCGATACGTCACCTGAAGCAATCGCCGGTTGAACGTGATGCGCAGAAGGCGCGCGTCGAACAGGTGCGAGCTCGTCTGGACGCTGAAGGTATCCCGCATCTGCCCAACCCCAGCCATATCATCCCGGTGATGGTGGGCGATCCGGTCAAATGCAAATTCATCTCGGACACGCTGCTGGAAGAGTTCGGCATCTATATCCAGCCCATCAACTATCCCACGGTTCCCAAGGGAACCGAACGTCTGCGTATCACGCCGTCTCCGGTGCACACGGATGAGGATATCGATCATCTGGTCGGAGCGCTGTCTAAACTCTGGCAACGGTGCCAGATCGCCAGAATGCCGATGGCGGCGCAATAGTACCGAATTTTGTCTCCCTGACACTCCGGCGGCTCTCTGAGCCGCCGTTTTTTAGGGGCGGATAGAATAGTCGGTTATTTGGTGGTGAGGCACCGTCGCGGATCGTCGGCAATGCGCTGTGATCAAGTGGCGTGGCGCGACTTGAATCGCTCGAAATCCGCCTCGCTCGCTTTAACACCCGTGAATACCTCGACATAGTCGGGCATGTTTGTAATCCGGGTTTCCCGGTTCTCTTCAATCCGCATCGAGATATAGCCGACCTGCGTGTACATCACGGTCAAAGCCCGGACTTCGGCCGCCGATTTCGCGTACCCGAATCGCAGGAACATCGCGACCAGCGCATTCTGCCGTGCCTTGTCGGCGGCGTTCAGGCGCGGTTCCAGCGCCGGGTCGTTGCGCGCCCAGTTGCGGATGGCCAGATCAAGCTTGGCGTCGAACAGCGTGTCGTCCAGCCAGCAGTCAAACAGGTTGAACATCGCTTCGACAATACTTTCGGCATAGGCTTCGGTTCGTGCGACCAGATTGCCGGTGTTTTTATCTTCCCAGTGGCGAATCATCGCTTCGAGCAGCGCGTCGCGGTCCTTGAAATGCCAATAGAACCCTGAGCGCGCGACACCGAGATGCTTGGCCAACGGCATGACTTTGACGGCCTCGACACCGCTTTCCGTCAGCAACTCATAAGCCGCTGTCAGCCATGCGGCTTCTGTTCCACCATGTTTCAACTCTTCGATCATCTGAGCGCCGTATCAGGTCCGTGAGGGGTGCACAACAATATTGACACATGTGTCAAGATAAGCAACACACATGTCAATAGACGCAACCTTGTGCCAGGAATCGCCTTATGACAGCTGAGCCCGTAACCCGCTCTCGTCGTTCTCGCCGCAATTCAGGAAAACCCTCGCGTTCGGCTGAGCCGGGGCAAAACCTGCATCTGCGAGTGCCCTATATCACCCGTCGCATTCCCACCTATGATCTTGCCAGCGAGGAAAGCCTGGATCGGATCGAGGCGACGGCGGAACGCATCCTGGCCGAGATCGGCATCGAGGTGCGGGAAGATGCCGAAGCCGTGCGACTGTACCAGCAGGCCGGGGCAACTGTGACTGATGTGTCCGCCGAGGCGTGGAACGTGAGATTCGAGCCGGGAATGGTGCGGGAATTGCTGAGGTCGGCGCCTGCGCGTTTTACCCAATGCGCGCGCAACCCGGCCAATAATGTCGAGATCGGCGGCGATGCAATGGTATTCGCGCCGTCTTATGGTTCGCCCTTCGTGATGGATCTGGACAAGGGGCGGCGGTATGGCAGCATCGCCGATTTCGAGAACCTGGTGAAGCTGGCGCAATCCTCGCCCTGGCTGCACCATTCGGGTGGCACCATCTGCGAGCCGACCGATGTTCCGGTAAACAAACGGCACCTCGACATGGTCTATGCTCACATGCGGTATTCAGACCGGGCTTTTCTGGGGTCGATCACCGCGCCTGAACGCGCCGCCGACAGCATCGAGATGTGCCGCATTCTATTCGGGTCTGATTTCGTCGACCAAAATTGCGTGATCATGGGGAACTTCAATACAACCTCGCCGCTGGTTCTGGACGGGGTGACGACTGCGGGAATCCGAACCTATGCCGAGGCGGGGCAGGGTTCAATCCATCTGCCGTTTCTGCTGGGTGGTGCAGTGTCGCCGCTGACCATGGCCGGGGCAGTGGCGCAGTGTCTGGCGGAGTCGATGGCGTCGTGTGCGCTGACCCAGTTGGTGCGGCCGGGTTCGCCTGCCATTCTGGCCGGGTTCCTCTCGTCGATGTCGTTGCGGTCGGGGTCGCCCACCTTTGGCACACCGGAACCCGCGCTTGGTTCCCTGATCATGGGACAGTTGGCTCGACGCCTGAACATGCCGCTGCGTTGTGCGGGCAACTTCTCGACCTCCAAGGCGCCTGACGGGCAAGCGATGCAGCAAGCTATGATGTCGATGATGTCGGCGGTACAGGGCGGGGCCAACTACATTCTGCACTCGGCCGGGTTTGTTGATGGCTTGCTGTCAATGTCCTACGAGAAGTTCGTGATGGACACCGATATGTGCGGCGCGCTTCATTCCTATCTGAGGGGTGTCGACGTTAACGAGGATACGCTGGGCTTTGAGGCATTGGCGCAGAACGGACCCGGTGAACACCTGTTTGGAACCGATCACACCCTGCGCCACTACGAAACCGCCTATTGGGACAGTGGACTGAACGACGATCAGCCGTTCGAGACATGGGAAGAACAGGGCGGTGTGGATTACGCCCAACGCGCCAACAAGCGTTGGAAAGACCTGCTGAACGCCTATGAGGCGCCCGCCATGGATGAAGCAACCGATGAAGCTTTGAAGGATTTCGTCGCTCGAAAGAAAGCCGCAATGGCCGACGCCTGGTACTGAGGGAAAAGTCATGTCCAAAGACCCGCTGCTGCAGCCCTATCAGCTGAAACACCTGACCCTGCGCAACCGCATCATGACCACCAGTCATGAACCGGCCTATCCCGAGGACGGGATGCCGAAAGCCCGTTACGCCGCCTATCATGCGGAGCGCGCAAAGGCGGGCGTGGCGCTGGCGATGACGGCCGGCTCGGCGGCGGTCTCCAAGGACAGCCCGCCGGTGTTCAACAATATCCTCGCCTACAAGGATGAGGTGGTGCCGTGGATCAGGAGTCTGACGGATGCCTGCCACGAACACGGATGCGCGGTAATGATCCAGTTGACCCATCTGGGCCGCCGTACCGGCTGGGCCAAGGGCGACTGGCTGCCGTCGGTCAGTTCGTCGAAACATCGCGAACCTGCGCACAGATCGTTCCCGAAGCTTGCCGAGGACTGGGACATCGAGCGCATTATCTCGGATTTTGCCGATGCCGCCGAACGGATGAAAGAAGGCGGTATGGACGGGATCGAATTGCAGGTCTATGGCCACCTGCTCGACCAGTTTTGGTCGCCGCTCACCAACGATCTGGAAGGTCCTTATGGCGGACAGACACTGGATAGCCGACTGAGGATGCCTCTCGACGTATTGCGCCACATCCGCAAACGGGTAGGCGACGACTTCATTGTCGGCCTGCGTTATACAGCCGACGAGGCAGAGGAGGGCGGCATTTCGCCAGAGGAAGGGCTGGAAATCTCCAAACGCCTTGCCGATAGCGGCATGGTCGATTTTCTCAACGTGATCCGGGGGCGTATTCATACTGACCCGGCGATGACCGATGTGATTCCGGTTCAGGGCATGAAGAATGCGCCGCATCTGGATTTCGCCGGTGAGGTCAGGAAGGCGACCGGCCTGCCAACGTTCCACGCCTCGAAAATCCCCGATGTGGCTACAGCGCGCCATGCCGTTGCCTCGGGCCTGTTGGACATGGTGGGCATGACGCGCGCGCATATGGCGGACCCGCACATCGTCAGAAAGATTGTCGAGGGGCGCGAAGACGATATCCGCCCGTGTGTGGGCGCTACCTATTGCCTTGACCGGATCTATCAGGCCGGAGAGGCGCTGTGCATGCACA
Source organism: Ruegeria sp. YKSF57 (assembly GCF_059612585.1). NCBI lineage: Bacteria > Pseudomonadati > Pseudomonadota > Alphaproteobacteria > Rhodobacterales > Roseobacteraceae > Ruegeria > Ruegeria sp. YKSF57. The sequence goes on from NZ_JBXWQW010000038.1 coordinate 31,781, forward strand.
ATGCCGCCACGGGTCGCGAGCTGACCATGCCGCACGAAATATCACCCGCTGAAACACGCAAGAAAGTGGTGATCGTCGGGGCCGGTCCCGCAGGTTTGGAGGCCGCTCGTGTGGCCGCCGAACGGGGGCATGACGTCACCGTGTTCGAGGCGCAACCCGATCCGGGTGGCCAGGTGCGCCTGACGGCACAGAACCCGCGCCGGCGCGAGATGATCGGCATCATCGATTGGCGCATGGCCCAATGCGCCGCGCGCGACGTCGAATTCCGTTTCAACACCTGGGCCGAGTCCGAGGATATCACCGCGCTGAACCCGGATGTGGTAATCGTGGCGACGGGTGGTATTGCCAACACCGAGTTGTTTGAAAGCAAAAAGGAAAACGACCTTCTGGTCAGTGCCTGGGACATGATTTCGGGTGATGTGAAACCTGGACAGAACGTGCTTGTCTATGACGAAAGTGGTGATCACCCCGGCCTTATGGCCGCCGAAGTTGCGGCAAGTGCGGGTGCGAAGGTTGAAGTCATGACGCCTGACCGCATGTTTGCGCCCGACATCATGGGGATGAACCTCGTGCCCTATATGCGTGCATTGCAGGACAAGGAAACGACCTTTACTGTCGCGCGCCGACTACTGGACGTTGAGCGTGACGGAAACCAGCTTAGGGCAGTGATTGGTACGGATTACAGCGGCTTCACGTCCGAAAAGACCTATGATCAGGTTGTGGTGAACTATGGCACCATGCCGCTTGCCGACCTTTACTTCGACCTCAAACCGCTGTCGTCGAACGAGGGGGCGGTCGATTATGATGCGCTGATCGCGGGTCTGCCGCAGGAAGTAACACGCAACCCTGAGGGCAACTTCAAACTGTTTCGAATCGGAGATGCTGTCAGTGCCCGCAATACACATGCGGCAATCTATGACGCTCTACGGCTGGTGAAAGACATCTGATACGCATGTTCACAGGTTTGCCATGAGCCTCAAGCACGTCTTCACCCCGGTGCGCTTGCGCCACAAGACCTTGCACAATCGCATCGTCTTTGGCGCACACACGACCAATATGGCGCAGGATGGGGTGCCGGGTGACCAACACCTGGGCTATTATCTGGAGCGCGCCATTGGTGGGGCCGCGATGATCGTGGTAGAGCCGATGCCGGTTCATCCGGCGGCGGTTCTGACCCGCGGCAACTTCCGACATTGCAGCGACGATGTAATCCCGCACTTTGCCCGCTTGACCGAAGCTTGCAAGGCGCAGGGTGCGGTGATGATACAGCAATTGTATCACGTCGGTGCGCATGGGGATTGGGACAACAGTTGGCATGCCAACTGGTCACCTTCGGGCGGTCCCAGCTATCACGATAGTGACGGTAGTCACGAAATGACCGCCGACGAGATCGAGGAGACGATCGAAGGTTTCGTTCAGGCTGCTATCCGATGCCAGAGTGCTGGGTTCGACGGCGTCGAGGTTTGGGCGGCCTATCACTGTCTGCTTGATCAGTTCTGGACGCCATTTTCCAATAAGCGCACGGATGAATGGGGCGGTAGTTTGGAAAACCGAACCCGGTTTTCCCGCGATATCCTGCGCCGCATTCGCGCGGCTTGTGGCGAGGATTTCATTGTAGGCTTGGCGATCAACGACGATGCCGAAGTCGAAGTCTGCCTCAGTCGGGACGAGATGGTCGAGATCATAACTTTGCACGACGCCGAAGGTTTGATGGACTATGTGACTGTTGGTTCAGGAAGCTATTTTGATTTCTACAAGATCTTGCCCAGTTTCCAGTATCCGGAGGGTCTGGGAGTCGACCTGTCGATCCGCCTGAAAAAGGTGGTTCGGAATGCGCTGGTGACGGCTGAGGCCAATATCCGGACGCCTGAGAACGCCAACGCTCTACTAGGGGGTGGGCAGGCCGATCTTGTCTCGATCGTGCGCGGTCAGATCGCGGACCCGCATCTGGTCACCAAGGCCCGAGAGGATCGGGTCGAGGATATTCGCGGCTGTCTGTCCTGCAATCAGCAATGCTGGGGACGGCGGGGGCGTGACTATTACATATCGTGCCTGATCAACCCTTCTGCAGGGCATGAGTATCTGTGGGGCGGCGATCGTTTCGCGAAAACCGACGACCCCAAGACCATTCTGGTGGTGGGGGCTGGCCCCGCCGGTCTGGAAACCGCTCGCGTAGCGGCGGAGCGAGGTCATAGGGTTTTACTGGCGGAGGCCTCCTCGGAACTGGGCGGTCAGTTCCGTCTTGCGGGATTGCAACCGCGCAGGGCGCAAATTGCGGATCTTATTGCGTGGTATGGTCGGCAACTGGACAAGTTGGGCGTTGATTTGCGGTTCAACACGTTTCTTGATGCGGATGACATTTCAGGCATCGGTGCGGATCAGGTGGTTCTGGCCACGGGGTCGCTGCCTGCGGAAACCGGGTTTCAAAAGGCGCTGCCGCATGTGGCCGCAATGCCCGGCGCCAGTAGTGCGAATGCCTGGTCGCCCGAGGACGTCATGGGGCGTGCCGCGAGTTTGGGCAAGCGGGTTGTTGTTCTGGATGAGGCCGGAAACTGGCGCGGGATCGGCACGGCTTGGCATTTGGCCGAGGAAGGGCACGACGTAACGATCGTGACACCAAGCCCGATGGTGGCGCGCGACCTGATCCGCTCGGCCACAGATTTGCCCGCGCGCCGGTCACTGGCCGCACTTGGCGTGCGGTTCGTCACGGAAAGCGCGATTTCCGAATGGACCGGTTCCGGTGCCAATTTGGTTTGCCTGCTGTCTGGGCGAGAAAACAGGATCGAGGCAGACGCACTGGTTCTGGCCACGGGCAACATCGTCGACAGAACCCTGCACGATGACCTGCGTTCCAGGGGCATCCATCCTCGTTTGGTCGGTGACGTGTACGCGCCGCGCCTGGCTGCGGCTGCAATATATGAGGGACGGGTGACCGGATTGACCCTTTAGCCGGATTGGCTTGTGCCGGCGTGCGGGAGGTGTTTAGGTTTTCCATACATCATACCGGGTTTCGGAGAGCTTCTCATGGACAGACCTCGTGCCGACCTTGCCGCGTCGAACACGCCGCTTTATCGCCTGCCGCGGCTTTCCGGGCATCTTGGCATCGACCTGTGGATCAAGCGGGATGATCTGGCCGGGGCACCATTTGGTGGCAACAAGTCCCGGCAATTGGAATACTATCTGGGCGCGGCGCAGGCGGCGGATGCCAACACGATACTGATTACCGGTGCGGTCCAGTCGAATTTCGTTCGCACTGCGGCTGCAGCCGCCGCCTCGCTGGGTATGCAGACCGTCGTGCAGCTTGAAGAGCGTGTGAATGGCGTTGACGAGATCTATCGGACCTCTGGCAATGTCCTGCTGCTGCGCGTTCTTGGGGCCGAAATCATGCACTACCCTGAAGGCGAGAACGAGGCGGGTGCCGATGCGGCCTTGCGTGCCCGGGCAGAAGAACTGCGCGAGGCGGGGCGTCATCCGTATGTCATTCCTCTCGCGGTGAACAACCCGCCGCTCGGCGCCTTGGGTTATGTCCGGGCCGGACAGGAGATTGTGGCGCAAGCTGGTGATTTCGACACTGTTGTCGTTTCTTCCGGCAGCGGGGCGACCCATACAGGGCTTTTGACCGGATTGCGTGGGGCGGGCGGACAGGCCACCGTCATCGGGAGTTGTGTGCGCCGGTCGCGCGAGTCGCAGAGCCTGCGCATAGCCGAGGTTCTTGACCGGTTGAGCGAGTTGACCGAGCACGCGTCTTCGGTGACGTCGCAGGATATCCGCATCTGGGACGGGGCGCTCGCACCCGGGTATGGGCAATTCGGACCAGCCGCCAAATCTGCAATGGAAATGATGGCGCGGCAGGAAGGTATTCTGCTTGACCCAGTCTATACGGCCAAGGCCTTTGCGGCCATCCCGGCCCTAACGGCGAGTGGAGAAATCGCGCAAGGAAGTCGGGTTCTGTTCGTGCACACGGGCGGTCTGGCTGCGTTGTTCGGTTATCAATCCGGCCTGGAAGCAGCATTCTGAGGGATTTCAGTCTCGTCTTCGATGGCGGAGATATCTGGGTGCGCGCCGATACTGTCCAGGAGTGCGACAACCTCGGCCTGCCAACCCTCCTTGATCTTTTTAGCAAGTTGCGAGAGCGGTCGATAAAGCGGGGTCAGGATCACGTATTCGTACCTGAAAATGTCGGGCATCGGGCGAAAGACGACCTCGCCTCGAGTCGTGTTGGTTTCTTGTTCGTTGACGACCGTCAGGGGGTCGACGATGGACAGGCAGCGTCCTGCGCTGATGAATTGCATCAAGGGGGCGAAAAATTGGCTGTCAAGAAGTATGTTCGGCGTGGCTCCGGCGTCGCGTAAAGCCTTGAGAGTTCGTTGGTGCATCACGTGATAGCTCTGCAATGTGCCCAGCGGAACACTGTCCAGATCCTGACAGGAAATCGTGTCGCGCTCAGCCAGAGGGTGGCAGCGGGGTAGCGCGCAAAAACAGTTTGCGGTGATAAGTTCCTGCTGAAATGTGCGGTCGTCGCCCGGGCCGACCGCAAGATCGGCAAAACCAAAGTCGAAAGCCTGCGTCGCTGCCAATTCGCGGATTTGCATTGAGGTCCGTGATGACAGGGACACGCGAATATCTGGCACATCGCCGATAGCGCGACTGATAAATCGTGGCAACAGAAACGCCGAAGGACCTGGCATCGACGCAATGTTCAAAGTTCCGCGCTCGCCTCTGACCAGACTTTTCATGGTTCCGGCCACTGTGGATAGACGATCCAGAATATCGCTGGTTTCGGCAAGAAGATAGCGGGCCTCAGGTACCGGAACCAGTTGGCGACCCCGACGTTCGAACAGTTTCAAACCCAGCGAATCTTCCAAAGATCGAATCGCCAGGCTGACCGCAGGTTGGGTCCTGCCCAGTTTCTGTGCTGCCTCAGACAGAGATGACGAGTTCATGACAGCGCGAAACGCAGTGATTTGGGATAGATTCATCGTAAATCCATAAGGAAAACTTTGCCTAACCTAAAGTAATCAAATTTGCATTTATTTAAAAGTTCGATCATCGTTTCAGAATAAGGATCGTGACCTAACGTCCAATCACACCAAAGGGAGACAAAAATGGCATTCATCAGAAATCTTGGCGGAGCTGTTCTGGCAGCCACTCTGGCAGCTGGCGCAGCTTATGCTCAGGACCCGACCTTCTTCCGCATTGGCACGGGCAGTGCAGGCGGCACCTATTTCCCCATTGGCGGCACCATCGCAAACGGCATCTCGTCCCCTCCGGGCTCGCGCCCTTGTGAGGAAGGTGGCCAGTGCGGCGTGCCGGGCCTGATCGCCATCGCACAATCGACCACCGCGTCCGTGTTCAACAATACCGCTGTCGAGAACGGCGAGCTTGAAGCTGGTCTGGCGGCTGCGGACGTCACGCGTTCGATGTATCTGGGCGAAGGCAAGTTCGAAGGCAAGCCGCATCCCAAGCTGCGTATCGTCGCGAACCTGTTCCCCGAAGACCTGCACCTGGTTCTGCCCAAGGGTACGTCGATCAGCAACCTTGGCGATCTGGCAGATAAACGCGTGGGCATCGCTCAGGCGGGATCGGGAACCCAAGTTGCAGTCCTGCAGATGCTCGAGGCCTGGGGCGTGACCCGCGACAACATGGAAGAGGCCGAACTGAACAACAGCCAGTCGGCCGAACGTCTGGCTGACGGTCAGCTTGACGGCTATTTCTATGCGGCCGGTTGGCCGGTTTCGGCGATGGTTCAGCTCGCCTCGACCAAAGGTATGGACCTGCACAGCTTCACCGACGAGGATCTTGCCAAGATCAATGAGATCATCCCGGCCTATATCCCGTCAAAGATTCCGGCCGGTGTCTATGAAGGTGTCGACTATGAAGTGAAAACCCCGGCGGTTTCGGCATTGCTGGTGGTTTCGTCCGACCTGTCCGACGAACTGGTCTATGGCATCACCAAGGCAATGTGGAACGACAACACCCGCAATTTGTTGGATAACGGCCACGCCAAGGGCAAGCAAATCACACTGGATACCGCGCTTGACGGGATCGCAAATCTGGGCGTCCCGCTGCACCCGGGTGCCGAGAAGTTCTACAAAGAAGCTGGCGTTCTGGAGTAACCCCTCTCTCCTCGGTTATTCCAAGTCCTGGGCGGCGGGCGTAAGCTGCGCCGCCCAATCAATCCCACACCACACTTGATGCGAGAGGGCGGGCCATGAGCAACGCGCCAAACCACGAGTCTCCGGAACTGTCCGCCGAAGAGCTGGCCGCAATCGAAGAGAAATTCGACGAAGGTGCCGCGACACGCGAAGTTTCGGACCGGTTCGGAAAGTTCCTGCGTTATGTGGCCCTGATCTATGCCACGTACCACTATCTGACCGCAGGGTTTGGACTGCCGCCTGATTATTGGCACATGGGTTGGCACCTGTCGGGGTTGTTTATCCTGATTTACGCGTTGTTCCCGCATATCAAGACCAAAACTTCGTTCGACCTGAAAACCGGTGCGTTCCATCTGGGCGGCGTGCCCTATCTGGATGTGATGCTGATGGTTTTGGGCGTGGCGGCCTCACTTTATCTGGGGTTCGCCTGGCATGGTATTCCCTTCCTTGGTGTAGAAGAAATGACCTTCAGGATGGGAAATCCGAACACCTATGACATGATATTCGGCTGCATCCTGATCGTTCTGGTTCTCGATATTGCGCGCCGGACGCTGGGTTGGATTCTGCCGCTGATCATCTGCTGTTTTATGGCCTATGCGCTGTTCGGTCCGATCTTTCCGGGCATCCTTCAGCATCCTGGCGTCAAATTTAAAACATTCGTCAGCTCGATGTACTTCCCGCAGGAAGGCATTTTTGGCGTCACGCTCTGGGTCGTCTCGACGATCGTTTTCCACTTTGTCCTGTTCGGTGTGATTGCGCAGCGCACCGGGTTGGGGCAGCTCTTCATTGACAATGCCACCATTCTGGCGGGCCGCTATACCGGTGGCCCGGCCAAGGTGTCGGTGGTTTCGTCCGCCTTTTTCGGTACGATTTCGGGTTCTTCGGTGGCGAACACCGTCTCGACCGGGGCGCTGACCATTCCGAACATGAAACGGCTTGGCTACCCAGGCCATTTCGCAGGCGGGGTCGAGGCGGCGGCGTCGGCGGGTGGGCAGATCACGCCACCGATCATGGGCGCTGCGGCCTTCATCATGGCTGAATTCCTGGAAGTGCCGTATACCACGATTGTCATTGCGGCGATCTTTCCGGCGCTGTTGCACTATACCGGCGTCTTCACAGTGGTGCATCTGATGGCGCGCCGCCTGAACCTGCAGGGTCTGTCCAAGGAAATGCTGCCGAAGCTTGGCGAAGTGTGGCGCGAAGGCTGGGCCAACATCGTTCCGCTGGTCGGGCTTTTGGTGGTTCTGTTCTCGGGGTACACCCCCTATATGTCTGCGTTCTGCGGTATATCCCTGGCACTGATCGCTGGTATGGCCCGCTACAAAGAGCCGCTGACTCTGCCAATTCCCGCAGCGTTCATCGCCTTTGTACTGTGGAAATATGCCGGCGATGGCTTTGATCTGACGATGTCCCTCATCCTCATTGCGGGATCGGTCATCGCCACATTCAACCCACAGGGCCGCACGACAATCACGGAAATGGCGGATACGCTTGAAACCGGCGTGAAATACGCGCTGGCCGTGGGCGCGGCCTCGGCAGCTGTCGGCATCGTCATCGGTGTGATCAACACCACCGGCGTCGGGTTCCGGATCGGTTTCATGGTTACGCAGGCCGCAGCGAACCTTGGCGGTGATCTCAACAGCCTTCTGACTTTCGGCAGCTTCGAGTTGTTCGCAGTCGAGGATCTGACGCTCTTCATCAGCCTGATCTTCATCGCTGTTGCCTGTATCCTGATGGGGGCGGGGGTGCCGACCACGGCGCTTTACATCATGCTGGTTTCGGTGGCTCAGCCCGCGTTGGCACAGCTTGGCATCCCACCGATCGCGAGTCATATGTTCGTGTTGTACTATGGCGTAGTGGCTGAGATCACCCCGCCGGTTTGTACCTCGGCTTACGCGGCTGCGGCCATTGCCAACTCCAACCCGTTCCGGACCGGCTTGTCGGCCTTCTCGCTGGGATTGGGAAAGGTGGTGGCTCCAATGGCGTTCGTCTATGCGCCGGTGCTGCTGTTCGTCTCATCGACCGGCTTCAACTTCGTCGAGTTCAGCTATACGGCCACCAGTTGCATTGCGGGTGTCATCGCCCTGTCGACGGCAGTCGTGGGTTACTGGCTGGCACCGATGGGTGTGTTCTATCGGATCCTGATGGCAATCTCGGGTCTTGTTTTCATCGCTCCATCGCTGCAGGCCGATCTGGTGGCGCTTGCAATTGCCAGCCCGGCAATCCTAAGCCAGATCATCGCCCGACGGGCGCAAACTTCCGTGGCGTAACTCGATGGAAAAGGATGTCACCATTCTCGGTGCAGGTGTTGTTGGCATCTGCACCGCCCTCTCCCTCGCTGAGCGCGGCGTCGCGGCGCGACTGATTGACCGGGGCGATCCTGGGCAAGAGACCTCTTTTGGCAATGCCGGCGTCATCTCGCCATGGTCCATCATCCCGCAGGCTCTGCCGGGGACGTGGAAACAGATGCCCCATTTGCTGTTCGGCAAATACAGACCACTGGCCGTACGCACGACATTCTGGCCCAGGATGGCGCGTTGGGGTCTGGCGTTTTTGAGTAACGGAACCGAAGCCCGTGTGCAGCGGGCCGCCGATGCGATGGAGGTGCTGTGCGGCCCTTCGATCGACCTTTATCGTCGGCATCTGCAAGGCACCGGGGCAGAAGGTTTGGTGCGCGACAGTTGTTATATCCACGCCTTTCGCGAGGGCGACAAGGCTTCGCTGCGGTCTCTGGACTATCGCATTCGCCAAGAAAAGGGCGCGCGTCTTGAACTGGTGGGGGTGGATGAATTGCGCCGGATTGAGCCTGCTTTGTCGCACGATTTCAAGGCGGCCGTTCTGATCCACGATCAGGCCCGCGCCCTTTCACCGGGGCGTATTGGCGCGGCCCTGGCCGACAAGGCTCGTTCGCTTGGTGTCGAAATTGTCAAGGAGCAGGTCACCGGCCTGATGCGTACCGATCTGGGGTGGCGCATTTCCTGCAATGCGGGTGTTTATGAAGCCTCCCGAGTGGTGATCGCGATGGGGGCGTGGTCGCCCGAGATCCTGCGGCCTTTGGGTATCAACGTACCGCTGGTGGCCGAGCGTGGATATCACCTGGAGTTTTCTGCTCCGGGGATTGAGGTGAACAATTCGGTCATGGATACCGATGCCAAGATCGTGGCATCCAGCATGGAAGGCGGTATGCGTATCGCTGGACAAGCCGAATTCGGCGATGTGAACGACCCACCAGATCCTCGCAAGCAACCCCGAATGCTGGCGCAGGCCAAGGCCGCCTTTCCGGATCTCGCGACCGATCGCCCGAGTTTCTGGATGGGTCGCCGCCCGACCTTTCCTGACAGCCTGCCAATGATCGGCGAATTTGATGATCAACCGGGCCTGTTTGCGGGCTTTGGTCATTCTCACTGGGGATTGATGATGGCACCGAAAACCGGGGAACTGCTGGCGGACATACTGTCGGGGCGCAGTAACAACATTGATTGCTCGGCCTATTCCACGGGCCGCTTTTCCCGCGGACTGATCCCAACAACGGACCTTTGACCATGACAGTCACAAACACCCCGATCGGCATACTTTGTCTCGATACACATTTCGCCAAACCACCCGGCCATATCCGGTGCAGTGAAAGCTTGCCATTCCCGACGGTCAAACGGATCGTGCGAGGCACAACCATCCGCGAGTTGCTGGAACGACCCAGTATCGAGTTCTTCTCACCCTTTCTGGACGCGGCAAGGGAACTGGAGGCTCAGGGATGCGCCGCCATCACCGGCAGCTGTGGATTCATGGCGTTGTTTCACCGCGAGTTGGCAGCACAGGTTTCGATACCCGTGTTTTCTTCCAGCCTGATCCAGATCCCGTTGATGCACCAGATGGCAGGGCAGCGTGGCAAGGTCGGTGTGATCACTGCCCGCAAATCGGCGCTGACACAGGCGCATATGGATGCAGTCGGGGCGGGAACGACGCCCGTCGCCATTGCGGGGATGGAAGAACAGCCGGAATTCCGGGACGTGATCCTTGATGACAATCGGCCGGAAATCGACCAAGAGGTACTGGCTCAGGAACTCGCCACTGTTGGCCGTCAACTGGTAGCAGACAATCCGGATGTCAATTCGATCGTTCTGGAATGTACCGACCTTCCGCCGTATGCGCACCGCCTGCAAGAAGTGTTGGGATTGCCTATAGCCGACTTGACGACATTGGCGACAATGGTCCACAACATCGTGACGCGCAGCCCATATGCGGGCCAGATCAGGTACGACTGAAAAGGGTTCGGCTTGAGCTGAATATGTTGATCTGGATGAAATTCTTCTGATTACTGTGCTCAGGTCGGGCCGGAAAACAGGAATTCATCATGCGGACCAGCGAATGCGCCACCCCCGCGACCACGCCGCGTACCCGCGCCAAGGCGCGGCATATTCTTGATAACTACTATATCGGCCCGTCGCGTGATGGCGCTGTGCTTGAGATCTGGGGCTATTCCGATTGCTACACCTATCGTCCCGGCGAGCGGCTTGCACTGCGCGTTTCGACGACGGGCGATTCCTGGGATGTCGAGATCGGACGCGACGGCGCCCGCTACGCCCCTCTTTTTCATCGAACCGATCTGCCAGGCACACATCACCCTACGCCTGTCGACTGTTCCGTTGAAGGATGCGGTTGGCCAGTCGAGTTTGAGTTCGACATTCCGCAGGACTGGATGGAGGGTGGATATCTGGTTACCCTGCGCGCCCGCCGGGGTGCGGACATGGTCGAAGAGCATCACCTGTTTTTCTTGCGTAGGGCAACCGATCGCCCGGCAGCACCTTTCGTTCTGGTTTGCGCTACGGGGACATGGCTGGCCTACAATTGCTGGGGCGGATCGAACCACTATGAAGGTATCACCGGTCCAGACGGTAACGCGTTTTCCCCCGTTGTTTCGACGCAGCGCCCGTGGACGCGAGGGTTCTGCAAACTGCCCGAAGGCGCGCCGCGCGCTTTGCCGGAAAAACCACACGTGCCGGGAGGGATGGTTCGCTA